>NZ_JBDJLK010000046.1:0-42407 GCF_039673335.1 Pseudomonas sp. TWI929 | reverse complement strand
GGGGGTTGTTCTGTTTGTTTGTCGGTTAAACCGTCAACCAAATTTTTTTTATTGAATTTTTGGGTGGTTTTTCACCCGCGAAAGGGCCAGCTCAGCCACCAACGACATCACGCCAGAACCGCCGCTGCCGGCGCACACTCTCCACCTCCCCTTGCCCACCCAGCACTAACCGCAACGCCCCCTCCACCGCCGTGTCATGCATCACCACCCTATGCCGCCGATAGCGCTCGACCACCTGCGCATGCGGGTGCCCGAAGCTGTTGTTGCGCCCCCTCGAAACCAGCACCCCGCGCGGCGCCGCGGCGCGGATGAAGGCCTCGCTGGAAGAACTGCGGCTACCATGGTGCGGCGCCTGCAGCCAGTCGATACGTGGCACTTCGGTGGCTGCCAGCCAGGCCCGTTCGGCGCCGGCTTCCATATCACCCGCCAGCAACAACCGCTCGCCCTGCGCCTCGACCAGCAGTACACAAGAGCGGTCATTACTGCTCTGCCCATGGGCCCAGCGCCACAGCGAAAAACGCACACCATCCCAGTCCCAATGCTCGCCACTGGCACAAGGCTGCAACTGGACATCGTCCAGCGTTTCCCCACCGATTACCCGCCCGACCGACAAGCCACGCATGACTGCCGCAGCACCACCCGCATGGTCGGCATGCGCATGGCTGACCAGCATCAGGTCCAGGCTGCCCACCCCCAACTTGCGCAAGGTCGGCAGCACCACCCGCTCGCCCAGGTCGCTATCGCCCCTGGCCGGCCCGGCGTCGTACAACAGGTTGTGATGGCGGGTACGCAACAGCACCGCCAACCCTTGGCCAACGTCCAGTTGCCAGACCTCGACCTGGCCGAACGGCACCGGCTCCCGGGGTACCCAGAGGGCCAATAGCATCACCCCGCCCAACCCACGCAGCGGCACGCCACGGGGCAGCAACAGCAGCAAAGCCCCCAGCAGACCAGCAACCAGGCCCACAACGGCAAGGCTGGCGGCACCCATGCCGGACGCTGCTGAGCCACCAGCGCCAGCCCGCGGAACAGCATATCCAGCAGCCCTCCCGCCAGCCACAACAGCGCCTCCCCTGCCCCGCCCAGTGGCAGTAGCAACGTGCCCAATAGCGCCAACGGCAACACCGCCAGACTGATCCACGGCACCGCCACCAGGTTGGCCAACGGCGCACTCAGGCTCACCGGCAGGCCTGTAGCCAGCAGCACCGGCAGCAAGCCGATGGCAATTACCCATTGCGCCCGGGTCCAGGCTTGCCAGGGCCGCCAGCCGCCCAAACGGGCACTGAAGCAATAGATGAGCGTGGCCACGGCGGCAAACGACAGCCAGAACCCGGGTAGCAATGCCGCCAACGGTTCGACCAGCAACACGGCAACCAGCGCCAGCAGCATGGGAAGGAAAGCGCCAAGATGGCGAAAGCGCAGGCGCCAGAGCAGCACCACGGCCAGCATCAGGCAGGCGCGCTGCACCGGCACCCCACCACCGGCCAGCCAGCCATAGGCCAGCGCCGCCGCCATGGCCAGCCCACACGCCCATGGCAACCACGGCAGCCGTGTGGGCCACAGCCCCCAGCGCGCCAACCCGGCGACCAGGCCATAGAGCAAACCGGCCACCAGGCCGATGTGCTGGCCCGAGATCACCAGCAGGTGCACCGTGCCGGTGGCCTGTAGCGTTTGCCAGTCCTGCCTGGCCAGACCCGCGCCGTCGCCGAGCACCAATGCCACCAGCGCCGCTTGCCGGCCATAGGCCTCGACGGCCAGCAGGCGCTGGCGAAGGGTGTCGCGCCAACCGCCAGCTACCGGTGCCAGCAGTTGCCCGGCCTTGACCGTGCCTGTGCCACCCACCCGCCGCGCCAGCAGTTGCGCCTCTTGGTCCGGCCCGTGCGGGTTGAGCAACCCGGTCGGGCGCTGCAAGGTCACTGCCAGCCGCCATTGCTCGCCGGCACGCAGCGGCGGCCCGCCGAACCAGCTCAATTGCAGGCGCTGCGGCAGTTCGGCGCGCCGCGAGTGGGCTGCTTCCAGTTCGAAGCGCACACCTTGCGCAGTGCGCGCCGGCAAGCCGACCACCCTGCCCTCCAGCCACACCGTACGGCCATCAAGCACAGGGGCCAAGCGATCATCCAGCGCCTGCTGCGCCGACCAACAGGCCCAACACAAGCCCAACACAAAACAGCCCAGTGCCCACACGCGAGCAAACAGGCAACCGACAGCCAGCACCGCCAGCAGTAGCAGCCATCCGACCGATGGCAATGCGGGGAGAAAGCCCAGGCACAGTAGCCCGAGCGCGAGCGCAAACATCCTTGTGCGCATGAGGTAGAGCTCCAGAAGGCAAATCACCCTCTGAGGCATAGCCCAATTGCCGGCAGCACTTGCTCAACAATTGTCACAAACTCTAAACGAGGCTGAGCGGGAATAAGGGCATACTGCCCGGATCAACGCTCCGGGAGCCTACATGCCGCGCCGAATGTTCAAACGCTACATGCCGGACCCGACCACTATTCGGGAACACAAGTCCTTACGTTTTTTCGGCAAGTTGCTGCATGACCCGAACCTCTGGCACCTGAACCGCCATTCGGTGGCACGGGCCATGGGCGTGGGCCTGTTCGCGGCGCTGATCCCGATGCCGGCACAGATGCTGCTGGCCGCCGCGCTGGCCATTCCGGTGCGCGGCAACCTGCCGATTGCGGTCAGCCTGGTGTGGCTGACCAACCCGCTGACCATGCCGCCAGTGTTCTTCGTCACCTACATGACCGGTGCCTGGCTGATGCAGGTGCCGCCACGCACCCTGCCCGATGAGCTGACCTTCGAATGGATCACCGACCAGCTGGCGACGCTGTGGCAACCCTTCCTGCTCGGCTCGGTGGTGTGCGGCGTAGTGCTGGGCATCGTGGGCTACTTCGCCACCATGCTGTACTGGCGCTGGTGGGTGGGCCGGCAATGGCGTCGCCGCCTATGCCGGTGCAAGGCCTCAGGCGCGCATGCCGCGGCCGCTGACCAGCAGGCGAACACACAGGGTGTAGAGCACGGCAGTGGCCACCACCATGAAGGTGATCGCCGTACCAATGCTGATATCCGACACCCCTAGAATGCCGTAGCGGAACGAGTTGACCATGTGCAGCACCGGGTTGGCCAGCGACACGGTCTGCCAGAACGGCGGCAGCAGGTTGATCGAATAGAACACCCCGCCCAGGTAGGTCAGCGGCGTCAGCACGAAGGTCGGGATGATCGAGATGTCATCGAAGTTGCGTGCGAACACTGCGTTGACGAAGCCCAGCAGCGAGAAGATGGTCGCGGTCAGCAGCACCACGATCACGGTCACGCCCAGGTGGTGCACCTGCAGGTCGGTGAAGAACATCGACAGGATGGTCACGATCACCCCCACCGCCAGGCCGCGCAGCACGCCACCCAGCACATAGCCGACGAGGATGGTGTGCGGCGATACCGGCGACACCATCAGCTCTTCGATCGAACGCTGGAACTTGCTGCCGAAGAAGCTCGATACCACGTTGCCGTACGAGTTGGTGATCACCGACATCATGATCAGCCCCGGCACGATGTACTGCATGTAAGTGAAGCCGCCCATGTCGCCGATCTGCCGGCCGATCAGGTTACCGAAGATGACGAAGTACAGGACCATGGTGATGGCCGGCGGCAGCAAGGTCTGCGGCCAGATGCGCAAGAAGCGCCGCACTTCGCGGTAGACGATGGTGTTCAGGGCGACCCAGTTGGTGCGCAGTTCCACACTCATACGGCCACCTTCGACAGGTTTTTTTCCACCAGGGACACGAACAGCTCCTCGAGTCGGTTGGTCTTGTTGCGCAGGCTCTGCACTTCGATGTTCTGCAGCGCCAGCTGGCCGAACAGCGCGGTGATACCGATGTCCTTGTCCACCTGCACTTCAAGGGTGTGCGGGGTCAGCAGCCGGCACGGGTAACCCTGCAATACCGGCGCCGTGGCCAGGTCCTGCTTGATGTCGAGGACGAAGGTTTCGACATGCAGCTTGCCCAGCAACTGGCGCATGCTGGTGTTCTCGACGATGGTGCCGTGGTCGATGATGCCGATGTTACGGCACAGCTGCTCAGCCTCTTCCAGGTAGTGGGTGGTGAGGATGATGGTGATGCCTTTCTGGTTCAGCTCGGTGAGGAAGCTCCACATCGAACGGCGCAACTCGATGTCCACCCCGGCAGTGGGCTCGTCGAGGATCAGCAGGCGCGGCTCGTGGATGAGCGCACGGGCAATCATCAGCCGGCGCTTCATGCCGCCGGACAGCGAACGCGATGGCACGTCGCGCTTGTCCCACAGGCCCAACTGGGTCAGGTACTGTTCAGCGCGGGCCTTGGCGATCTTCGGCGGGATACCGTAGTACCCGGCCTGGGTCACGACGATGTCGAAGCACTTCTCGAACTGGTTGAAATTGAATTCCTGCGGCACCACGCCCAGGCAGCGCTTGAGCGCCGAGGGCTCGCGGTCCAGGTCGTGGCCGAACACGCTGACCGTGCCGCTGGTCTTGTTCACCAGGGTGGAAAGGATGCCGATGGTGGTGGATTTACCGGCGCCATTGGGGCCGAGCAAGGCGAAGAAGTCGCCTTCGGCGACATCGAGATCGATGCCCTTGAGGGCCTGGAAGCCGTTGCCGTAGGTCTTGGTCAGCTGTCGGATGGACAGGGCGGAACTCATAGCGGGTCACTTACCGAAGAAAAAGGTGCAGGACACGCCAGGCAAAATCACTGGCGCAGTGAGTGCGGCCAATGGTGCTTGGCCTGGCCGCACAAGTACAGTCATGTGTATTGATAGTGACTATCGAAACAGCCGTGGTGTTCGATCAGGTCAGCGCAGTCATCACCGCAGCCTGGTAGGCCGGGCGCGCCTTCAGGCGTTCGTACCAGGCCTCCAGGTGGTGCATGGCCGGGCGCTCGATGGGCATTTCGAACCAGGCATAGACGAAGCTACCCAGTGGGATGTCGCCCATGCCGATCTGGTCACCGGAAAGATACGGCTGTTTGGCCAGGGTTTCGTCGGCAATGGCCAGCAGCTGGGCGCACTGCTTGTGCGCGGCGTTGATCGCCACCCAATCGCGCTGGTCTTCCGGGGTGCGCAGCAGGCCCCAGAACAGCGGGCGGAACGGCGTGGCGAAGGATGAGGTGGTCCAGTCCATCCACTTGTCGGCCAGGGCACGCTGACGCGGGTCTTCCAGGTACCAGCCCTGTTCAGCGCCGTATTCGGCACACAGGTAGCGGACGATGGTGTTGGACTCCCACAAGGTCAGGTCGCCGTCCTCCAGCATCGGCACCAGGCCGTTGGGGTTGCGGGCGCGGTAGTGCGGCTCGTTGACCACGCCGAAGGCGCCACCGGCGTCGATGGACTCGAAGTCCAGGCCCAGTTCGTGGGCGATCCACAGCGCCTTGCGCACATTGCTCGAATTCTTGCGGCCCCAGATCTTCAGCATGGCAACGTCCTTATGAATGCGGAGGGCTGACAGTCTACTCCAGAGTTTTGTTGCCTGTACCGGCCCTTTCGCGGGTAAACCCGCTCCTACAGCAGGTTCGCGATCCCCTGTGGGAGCGGGTTTACCCGCGAAAGGGCCGGTACAGGCAAACAACAGACTGAAACTCCCACCGCCACACCCTGTCACTGTTCTGACCCTGCCGTTCCCGGCGTTGCGTCTAAGCTATCCGGGACGGCTCAAGCCCCCCCCTGGTTCCAAGGAGGACCGATTATGTTGCTGTTGTGGTTGGTAATGCTGGTGATCGGCGCGGCATACCTTACGCACCGGCGCCTGGCGCCCTTGCAGATTCTCGGCATCATGGCGGCCTACGTGCTGCTGATGGGCATTTTCAGCAGCGCCCCTGGCTGGTTGCTGGCCCTGATATGGCTGGTACTTGCGCTGAAAATCGCCCTGGTGGCGCTGCCGGAGTGGCGCCGCAAGGTATTTACAGCCCCGGTATTCCAGTGGTTCCAGCGTACCCTGCCGCCGATGTCCCAAACCGAGCGCGAAGCGATCGACGCCGGCACCGTGTGGTGGGATGGCGAACTGTTCAGTGGCCGCCCCGACTGGCGCATCCTGCTCGACTACCCGGCGCCGAAGCTGACCGAAGAAGAACAAACCTTCATCGATGGCCCGACAGAAGCGCTGTGCACCATGGTCAGCGACTGGCAGATCGGCCAGGACATGGACCTGCCGCCGGAAGCCTGGGCGCATATCAAGGACAATGGCTTCTTCGCGCTGATCATTCCCAAGGAATACGGCGGCAAGGGCTTTTCGGCCTACGCCCACTCCCAGGTCGCGATGAAGCTGGCCACCCGTAGCGGCGATCTTGCCTCTACGGTGATGGTGCCCAACTCGCTCGGCCCGGCTGAACTGCTGCTGCACTATGGCACCGACGAACAACGCAACCATTACCTGCCGCGCCTGGCCCGCGGCGATGAAATCCCATGTTTCGCGCTAACCGGCCCGTTGGCCGGCTCCGATGCAGGGGCCATGCCTGACACTGGGGTCATCTGCAAAGGCCAATGGCAGGGCGAGGAAGTGATCGGCCTTCGGCTTAACTGGGAAAAACGCTACATCACCCTGGGCCCCATCGCCACGCTGCTGGGGCTGGCGTTCAAGGCCTACGACCCTGACCACCTGCTGGGCGATCAGGAAGAGCTGGGCATCAGCCTTGCGTTGATACCCACCGACACCCCCGGCGTGGACATCGGCAAACGCCACCTGCCGCTGGGCGCCGCCTTCATGAACGGGCCAAACAGCGGCAAGGACGTGTTCGTGCCGTTGGACTTCCTCATCGGCGGCCAGGCCATGCTCGGCAAGGGCTGGATGATGCTGATGAACTGCCTGTCGGTGGGCCGCTCCATCTCACTGCCCGCCGTAGGCACCGGCGCCGCCAAGTACACCAGCCTGGTCACCGGCCAGTACGCCAACATCCGCGAGCAGTTCAATGTGCCGCTGGCGGACTTCGAAGGCATTCAGGAATCGCTGGCACGCATCGGCGGCAACGCCTGGCTGATGGACAGCGCCCGCCTGCTAACGGCCAAGGCCGTGGACCTGGGCGAAAAACCCTCGGTGCTGTCGGCGATCCTCAAGTATCACCTCACCGAACGCGGCCGCGAATGCATCCAGCACGCCATGGACGTGCATGGCGGCAAGGGCATCATCATGGGCCCGAACAACTACCTGGGCCGCAACTGGCAAGGGGCGCCGATCTTCATCACCGTCGAGGGCGCGAACATCCTCTCGCGCAACCTGATGATCTTCGGCCAGGGCGCCATCCGCTGCCACCCGTTCGTGCTCAAGGAGATGGCCCTGGCAGGCCGCGAAGATCGCGACCAGGCGCTGCGCGAGTTCGACGACCTGCTGATGAAGCACATCATGTTCGCCGCTGGCAACGCGGCGAGCACGCTGGTGTTCAACCTGGGGTTAGGCCGCCTGGAAAGCGTGCCGGGTGACGCGTTAAGCCAAGGCTACTTCCGTGCGCTCAACCGCCAGACGTCAGCCTTCGCCCTTTTGGCTGACCTGTCGATGATGCTGCTGGGCGGTGCCCTCAAGCGCCGCGAGCGCCTGAGTGCCCGGCTGGGTGATGTGCTCAGCTACCTGTACCTGTCCAGCGCTGCGCTCAAGCGCTACCACGACCTCGGCTCGCCGGAGCACATGCAACCGCTGTTGCGCTGGGCCATGGAAGAAAGCCTGGGCCAGGCGGAAAAGGCCCTGGACCGGCTGCTCGACAACTTCCCCAACCGTTTTGTCGGCTGTGCGCTGCGCGTGCTGGTGTTCCCCTTCGGCCGCCGCCATACCGGGCCGAGCGATGAACTGGATGCCGAGGTGGCGGCATTGATTGGCCGCAACAAGGGTGACCCGGCACTGGAAGAGTTGCTTGCGGGTTGCTTCCGGCCACAGGCTGATGGTGACCCGGTGGCGGCGTTGCAACGGGCCTGCGACTTGCTGGACGAGGCTGTGCCGCTACACAAGGCACTGCATCAGGCGCTCAAGGAGGGCAAGGTACGGCCGGCACCCGGGCAGTCGATGATCGATGCGGCTGTCGAGAGTGGTGTATTGCAACCCGGTGAAGGACAACGGCTGCAGGCGGCGGAACAGGCGCGCCGGGTGGTGATCGATGTGGATGCCTTCGACAAGCAGCAGTTGCTGCCTGAGCAGGGCAAGGTGCGCTGATCTGCTGATTGCCAGACGCGACCCGGTACAGCAGCGCAGGCCAGGAATGTTGTGTTATCACTGTGGGAGCGGGCGAGCCCGCGAAGAGGCCGGTACAGGCAGGCATATTCCGCATCCTGATCCGAGATCGCCGGGGCCGCTTTGCGGCCCTTCGCAGGCAAGCCAGCTCCTACAGGTACCGCGTAGGTCTGAGGCTGATGCTATCCCTGCGGGAGCGGGTTCACCCGCGAAGAGGCCGGCACGATGCAGGCCACTGCCTTCCCCTACCCGCCCCCAACCGGCGTATACTCCGCCCCCGTTTCAACCACCCCGAGGACCGCCCCCATGGCCAACCCCCACTTGGAATACCACCTGCACCTGCTGAACCACCTGCGCACCATTCTGGTGGCCCTGGGTGAAGCCGAGCAGGTACCGGAGGAAAGCCACGCCCTGTTCCTCGAACGCTTCGACGAGCTGCTGACTTTGCTGCCGCAAGATCCGCTGGCAAGCCAATACCTGGGCCAGGACCTGATCTGCCAGGTGATCCAGCGCTACCCGCAAATCGCCCACCTGGTACCGCGCGACCTGTTGTGGTTCTTCGCGGGCGACTGCTTGCACTACATGCCTGACGAGGAGCTGGATGTGTACCAGCAACTGGAAGAGCGCCGCTACGAGGCCGAGCAGAACGGTGAGCCATTCGACTGGCACGCTGAAAAGCAGTTGCTGAACCCGGCAGGCCCAACGTCCCGCCATTGATCTGCCTGGCACCTGGCCATCCGCTGGCCAGGCACCTGCCGAATTTTCAACCTGCCTTTTCCACCGTGGCCTACATCCGCTGCACCCCCCCTGTCCGTACGCTGTGCTCGTTTCAAGGATGCCTCGGCAACCTGAAATGCTGCGTGCCCTGCACGCAACCAGCCAACCTTTCAACGTACGGATTGAACAATGAAAAAAACTCTGATGGTGCTTGCCCTGGGCTTGGCAAGCAGCACCGCCTTTGCCGATGAACGCGGTCAAATTCTCTTCAAGGGCAATATCAACGGCGGCGGAACCTGCCCAATTGAAATCGTCGTACCGGGCGCTGGCCCAATTGGCGCGGTAGAGCTGGAAAACTGGCCAGTCAAGTATTTCGCCAAGAACACTTCTACACCAGACATCGCATTCGCCCTGCGCGTGGATGCCGACGATCCCACCTGCACGATTCCAGCGGGTTACAAATCCAAGGTGACCTTCGACTCACACCACGGCGATGCTGGCCCGGCTGGTGAGTACTACGCCGTTCGCACGGGTGGTGCGGGTGGCCTCGCCCTGGAGATCAAGGATGACGGCTACACCACGATTGCTCCGCGCACCGAATCCAAGGAGTACGACGTGGCATCCACCGGCGTAACGGAGTTGAAGTTCTTCGCCTCCTACGTGAGCACCGGTGCGGTGACCGAGGGTGTTGCCAATGCCGATGTGAACTTCATGGTCACGCTGCCTTGATGTTCCTCCAGGTGCCTTCGTGCACCTGGACTCCCCAGCTTATTCTCTAGGTCACTCCCATGTTTCCCGTCACCCGCACTTCCACGTTGTTGGGCGGTTGCCTGCTGCTTCTGGCCTGCATGCTCGACAGTGCCCACGCCGCCCTTACCATCAGCACTACCCGCATTGTCTACGAAGGCCACCAGCGCAGTACTTCGGTGGTCATCGCCAACCCTGGCAAGCGCCCCTATGCCGCACAGGCCTGGGTCAACACCGAAGCCGATGACAGCACCACGGCAGTACCGTTCATGACCGCCCCGGGCTTGTTCAAGCTGACCGCTGGCAGAGAGCAATCGGTGCAGATCAGTGGCTTGCCCAACGACCTGCCACAAGACCGCGAATCCCTGTTCTTCTTCAACCTGCAGGAAATCCCCCAGGCGGTCGGTGAACAGCGCAACGCCCTCAACATTGCCCTGCGCACGCGTATCAAGCTGTTCTACCGACCCAACCAGGTCAGTGGCGACCCTGTGCGGCAACTGAAAGAACTGCAAGCCCGCAAGGTCCAGGTTGCTGGTGTACCCCATCTGCGCATCCACAACCCCACGCCCTACCACTACACCTTCAACCGCCTGGAGGCGGTCAATGGCAAGCAAGCCCGCCCGCTGGCCAACGCCGACATGCTTGCCCCTTTCAGTGAACAACTGTTCCCGCTGCCGGTCGCGGCCAAGCAGGTGCTCGTCAGCGTCATCAACGACTACGGCGGCACCAGCGATCCCTTGACCCTGCCTGTACTCGACGCGCCCTGACACCGACCGGCACGCTCCAGGAGCACCCGTATGCCCAATTTCCCCCTTTGCCGTGGCCGCCATCGCTTGCGCCGCGCTTGCCTGCTGCTGGCCGCCCTGCCGGCGGCAGCGGCCTACGCCGAGCCGGAAGCATCTGGCGAAATCGAATTCCAGGCCGGCTTCATGTTCCAGCACCCGGACCAACCGGCAAACAGCGCACAACTGGCCCTGAGCCAACTGGCGAGCACGGTTGACCTTGTACCTGGCACTTACCGGGTCGAGCTGTCGGTCAATTTCGAGTACGTGGGCCAGCGCGAGATCGCCTTCGAGCTCGACAGCAACGGCAAGCAATTGCAGCCTTGTCTGTCGCCGACATTGCTCGGTGAACTGGGCCTGCGCCTTGATGGCTTGCCGGACCCTGCCCTGCTCGAACAGCCTTGCCTCGACCTGCCTGCCGTGGTCCCTGGCGCCCGCGTGGACTTTGACGGTAGCCGGCTGCGGCTGGCGGTATCGATCCCACAGATTGCCCTGCGCCGTGACATCCGCGGGCAAGTGGACCCAGCGCTGTGGGACAGTGGCATCACCGCCGCATTCGTCAACTACCAGGCCTCGACCCTGCAGGGCCAGAACCGCGGGCAGGGGCGTTTCGACAGCCACGACCTGTACCTGAACAGTGGCGTGAACCTGGCCGATTGGCGCCTGCGCAGCAGCCAGACGTGGCGCCAGGACAGCCAGGGCCACCGCGAATGGACCCGTGCCTACACCTATGCGCAAACTGACCTGCCCGGCACCTGGGGTAACCTGACAATCGGCGAAACATTCACCGACAGCGATGTATTTCGCGGCATACCGGTTACCGGGGTGCGCCTGGCTTCGGACTTCGACATGCTGCCCGACACCCATCGCAGCTATGCGCCGACCATCCGCGGCGTGGCCCAGACACGGGCCAAGCTGGATATCTGGCAGAACGGCTACCCGCTCTATTCCACTTATGTCAGCCCAGGCCCCTATGCCATCGATGACCTGGCCGTCGGCGGCACCGGCGAACTGGAAGTGGTCCTGACCGAAGCCGATGGCCAGGTCCGCCGCTTCATTCAGCCGTATGCCAACATCGGCAACCTGCTGCGCCCAGGCGTGGCCCGCTACAGCACCACTGCAGGGCGCTACAACCCCACTGGCGACCTGCAGACGCCGCAGTTGTGGCAAGGCACCCTGGCGCTGGGCACCGCCTGGAACACCACCCTGTATGGCGGCCTGATGGCCAGCCAAGGCTACCGTGCCGAAGCGTTGGGTATTGCACGCGACCTGGGCAGCCTGGGGGCAGTGTCATTCGACGTGACCCACTCGAACAGTGCGTTTGCCAGCCCACAGGCCCGCGACCTCGACGGCATGAGCTACTCGTTCAAGTACAGCAAGACCTTCGGCATCGGCACCAACCTGCGCTTCGCCGGCTACCGTTATTCCACCGAAGGTTACCGCGACTTCGAGCAGTGGGTACGCCAACGCAGCCACGACCAGCAGTTTCGCGGCGGCCAACGCCGTCGTCTCGAAGCTTCGCTGTATCAGACGTTTGGCGAGCGCAGCTCGGTGAGCCTGAACCTGACGCAGCAGGACTACTGGCAACGTCAGGATGTGGAGCGCCAGTTCCAGGTCAACCTCAGCACCTCGCACCGCGGTGTCAGCTACCACCTGTATGCCTCGCAGTCACTGCAGGACAACGGCTACGGCAAGGACCGCCAGGTCGGCCTAAGCCTGTCATTCCCGCTGGCATTCGGCCGCAGCAGCAACATGAGCATGAACACCCAGCACACGCGCAACGGCTCCCGACAGCAAGCCAGCCTGACCGGCAGCTACAACGAGCAATTGAGCTATAACCTCAGCGCCAGCCGCAACGAACGCCAGCAGCACGACTTCACGGTCGGCACCGGCTACCAGGCGGCACACGCCACCCTGGGTGCCGGGCTGAGCAAAGGCGAGGACTACCACAGCCTGTCACTGCACGCCAACGGCGCCTTGCTGGTGCATGCGGACGGCATCGAGGCCGGCCCTTACCTGGGTGAAACCATGGCCCTGGTGGAGGTGCCTGGCATCGCCGACGTGGGCTTGCAGAACACGACAGCCGTGCGCACCAACGCCAAAGGTTATGCGTTGCTCCCCTACCTGCGCCCCTACAAGAGCAATTCGCTGGTGCTGAACACCGACCGCCTCGGACCAGACGTGGAAATAGACAACGGCACCGCCCAGGTGGTACCGCGCCGTGGCGCAGTGGTAAAAGCCACATTCCAGGCCCGACGGGTAAACCGCCTGGTGCTCACGACCTTGCTGCCCAATGGCCACCCCCTGCCATTCGGTGCCCACCTGGCAGACGCCTCGGGTGAAGTGCTGGGCATGGTTGGCCAGGCCGGCCAAGTCATCCTGACGACCAGCCTGGAGGCACAACAGCTCACCGCACACTGGGGCGACGAGGTTGCCGCCCAATGCAGCGTGCACCTGGCCCCTCAGGCCATGCCTGAAGCCCAAGGCTACCGCCTGCAGACACTGACGTGCCTTTGACCCCCATCTCGCAACACGCTACGTGGTGAACCCGTTCGCCACGTAGCGCCAGGACCGCGCCCATGAAACTTCTTCGTCATACCCTGTGCCTTGGCCTGCTCGCAGCCCCCGAGCTAGCCCTCGCAGACCCGAACAATTACTGCAAATGGAGCGGCACAGGCCCCATACCCATGGTGTTCACGCGTAATCTCAATACGCTTCACATCGCCAAGGATGCACCGTTAGGCGGTGTGATCGGTGGAGTAACCGGCGATTTCACCCTTGCCGATGGTGGCGGTAACCTGAAGCTGAGCTGCAACACAGACGGTAAACCTTCAACGCCCATGCGCTTCAGGTTCGTGGCCCAGGCACCGATTTTCCCAGACCCTTTGCCCCCCTTCGAAGACGGCCACGTACTCAAGACAAACGTCGAAGGCATCGGCGCTCGCGTGAAGCTCTCAGCTCCGTTTGACGGCACAGGTGGCAACTACTACGTCCCGGACCTAGGACATACGCTGGTGCCCTTCAGTACCAGCCTGACCAAGCCGATCGGCTTCGATGTCGATGTCAACAGGGTGCTCTTCAACGACATAACCTTGATAAAGACTGGCGACATTGCGCCAGGCGCGCACAGCGTCAATACCCTGCTGTTCCGCGGCATCCAGGACTTCGAAAGCATTGGTGAAGTGCTCGACTACCGGGTAACCGCCACCGTCGTCCAAGCGCAATGCCAAATCATCGGCGACCCGGTAAAGCCCAACCCGGTAGACCTGGGGTCGTGGGAACGCAGCGACTTCACCGGCCCGCCGTTCACCACCCGCACCGCAGGCTTCGAAATCGCCCTGACCAGTTGCCAGACCACCCCCATAGGCCTCACCCGGGTAACGATCGAACTGGACCCGACCAGTGGTTCACGCCCGCTCGATCCAGACAACGGAATAATGAGCCTGAGCAATGATGCTACCAACGACGCCGGCATCGCCATTCAGGTCGTCATGGAGGATGGCAGCCCGCTGCCCCTGAACCGTGAGGTAACCTTGCTGCCGATCAGCCCTGGCAGCATGGCCTTGAAGTTTGGCGCCCATTTCATACAGACCGCGGCAAAGGTCAGGGCTGGTGAAGCCAAAGGCGCGGTGAATTTCACGTTGCGTTACCGCTGAAATGCCCCCGGCCCCTGTTGCAGGGGCCGGGAGCGAACATCAGGCATTACTCGCTGAGGGTGCCACTCAAGATGTCCTTGGCATCGTAGTTATAGTGCTGAGTTTCACCGTCACGCGTCGCCGTCATCAGCTGGTTGAACGCGTTATAGGTCATCGTCAGGCCCTGGGCATCATCGGTCATGTTGCCGTAGTCGTCGTATTTGAGTGCGAACGTTTGCGGTGATCCGCCTGCAGGAACATGTGCAAAGCCAGTGAGCTGCGCCGGATCGGCAGTATTCGTGAATTGATATTGGGTCCTGTGCAGTTTCTTGTCGGTGTCCGTCGTGGTCAGGGTTTTGATGTTGTTGAACGCATCGAAAGTGAATACCTGGCTGTGAATCTTGTTGCCCCACGGGTCTTCTGGCGGTTGCTCCGGCATGCTGTTGTCATCCTTGCCCTTGCACGTATAAACCGTCAGGCGATCGCTGGTATCGTACTCATAGTGTTCGTCGCGCAGTACCTTTTCGCTACCCTCCGGTCCTTCGGTCAATGTGCGCTGGCTCATGCCGTCCACGTCGTTGTACCACTGGCTCAAGGTCTGTATCACATCGCCAAAGTCGAAGGTACGGCGGCTCTCCCGCTCGAAATCGTCATACTTGAGTGATGTGACCAGTTTTCGCCCGCCCTCCTCGGTGGTATAGGATTCGGTACGGCCAAAGTCATCGTACGTGAAGGTGGCCGTGACGCCGGCCAGGCTCGTGTACTCCAGCCTGCCATACGGGTCATATCGGTAAAGCTGTTCCTGCTTGAGAACATCGGTATAACTTTCCAGCCGGCCGAGCAGGCTGTAGCGGTAGTTCATTTCAAACAGTTCGCCGTCGATGGTCCGGGTTTCAGTGTCGACTTCTCCTGTACTGAAGTAAGTGCGATGAACCCCATGCCCCGGCACCTCGAAATCGGTCAGGCGAGCATTCTGCGGATCGAACCCGTATTCCGCAGGCTTTTCCTCACTGCCATGGATGACGCGCTCGATAGGCTCTTCACTCAGGGCCGGTTCATACTTATATTCAATCACGTCGAACTGGGCAGGGTCGCGCTTGTACTTAGTCGCCTTCCACGGCTGGCGCTCACCCTGCCGGTATTCGAACGTCTGCTTGCGCCCACCGGTCGTCTCACTGTCCCGACGGCCAAGGCCATCGAAGGTCTGCAAGCCAAGCACCTTGCCTGCAACCGAGATTTTCGTAGGCAGGTCATCAGCACTGTGGCTGGCATACTCGCGGGTGACCACATCCTTGCTCGGCAGTTGGTGGGTAACCAGGCGATCGAAGATGTCGTAGCGGTATTCGTTGACACGCAGCTTGCTCAACCCGACCGTCTCCTTGGCCGACCGCCCCAAGCCATCGTATTCGTTTACGGTCAGGCTGTTCGGCTTGTTCTCGCGATCAAAGCGCTCCACACGTACCGGTTTTTCGAACAAGTTAAACCAGGTTTCGGTAACGCCGGTCTTGTTGCCCTTAGCATCCTCACGCCAGGCATACTGCACTGGCCCATCCTTGTAGCGCGCATTGCCGACAGGGTCGGTCTGCTCAACGGTCTTGACCCCGTCCGGCGAGGTCACGCTCAACTGTTGGCCCCAGTCGTCGTAGGCGAATGTGCTTTTCAGCTTGAGCAGCTTTTTGCCCAGCCAGTCGATTTCGGTTTCACTGGCGAGCTCACCAAATACCGTGTGGCTGGCCTCATAGCGCAGGTGGAGTTCGTCTTTACCTTGCCCCATCAGGTCATCCTGGTCCTGGCGATACTCCTCGATTGCTCGCTGCAGGCCGTCGAACAGCGTGCGGGTTTGCACGTTTTTGACGTCCCAAGCCTCCTGGCTGGCCTGCTGCTTCAGCTCTGCACACAGCTGGTACGCATAGCGACGTTCGGCCTCAGAGGCTTTTTCGGGCGCCACGATCTCGCGCACGGTTTGCCGCAAGGTGTTGTACTCGTAACGAATTTCGATACCCTGATCATCGCTGTTTAACAGTGGCAGGTCGTGCAACACCGAGTGCTCGGTGGTGATGTCCTTGTAATGCCCGTCAAAGCCGGTCAACGTCTCTTTGGTCTGCAGCACCATCTCGCCTGCACGGGGGCTGGCGACATGCGCCACATTGCGGTTCGGCCGCCCCTTGGCTACGTACGGTAGCAAGGCGTACGCATAAGTCGAGGTTGTGGCTTTACCGCCCATGGTCATGACTTTGCTGACAACCCGGCCAAACTTCCAGGGTTTGTCTGTTGATCGCTCATAGTCATAAACCGTGCGTTGCCATTCGGTTTCCGAGCTGCCTTTTTCCACGAGTGTTTCGTAGTCCACGACATACCAAGGTTCGAGGCTTGGGCGATCACCGCCGGTCAAGGCTGGCAGCGTCACGTAGGCATAACGGTTGATGACGGTGGCAGCCTTGCCAGCCGTCGACGGGGCCGGAATAACATGCTTTTCCTTCAGGTGCCGAATGAAGCCCTCAGGGTCTTTGGGGTGCCCCTCGGCCTGCTCGTCAGGGGCATACCAGACGTACTTTTCCTCAACGCCATTGGCTTGCACACGAGACAGCAAGTTACCCTGGCTGTCATAAGCGCTACGCTCAACCTCCGCCGGGCGATTGGGCGTTGTGCCGCTCAGCCACCAGAGGCGACTGGTCTCGGTTGGCAACTGGAAATTGCGCGGTAAATCCTTGAACGCGGTGGGGGTTTGCGGCAGGTTGTACTTCAGCACGGTCTGGCTTACACATTTGCCCTGCGTGGTCTTTTCCAGCGTCGACAAGTGGAACTGGTTGAAGCGACGCTCGATGCTGCGTACCACTTTCTCGTTCTCGTAGAGCGACTCCACTGAACCGTAGCTGTAATTGCCCACGTATTGGTAGAGCGCATCCTGGGCGTTGCCCTTGGTCCAGTCGATATTCAGGCCGTAACCGAGGAAGTTGTGTTTTACCGGGTTGTCAGGGTCGTTCGGGTAGGTATACCGCACATCTTCAACTGGCTGACCATGCCCAGGGTCTCTTTTAAAGCCTGTGACGCGCGGTAGTGCCTTGAGCGTGCTTTTCGTTGGGAACAGGTGGCCTTCGTCCTGGTAAAGCAGCGTTTCCACAGCGTTGGTCGGTGTCTCTACACGGTTGATGCAATAGAAGTCGTTTTTCTTCTCGTACTTCATCCGCCAGCTGCCTCGCTTCTTGGGGTCTGGGTCGGACGGCAGGACAATCCGCTCAACCAGTGCATCGGCCCCCAAGGCGAACTGGTATTCGGCCAGCCCCCCTCCCACACCATCCGGGTAACCCAGCATGCTGACCGATGAGCCGTCACGGATGATCTGCAGCAGCGGTTCCTTATCGTCCTGGCGAACGTACTGCAGCAGCGGGCTGCCGGTGAAGCTGGTGTAATCCAGGTGTGTGCCATGCCCTTCCGGGGAATAGATGTGCACGGGTACGGCAAGCGCCTGGTCGCCAGCCCCGCGCTGCTCGAGAATTTCGACCAGACCCGAGCGATGAACCACACGCCAGGCATTGCTGCCATGGCGATACAGGTGAAAGCTCTGCAACTTCTGCTCAGTCATGGTCAGGCGCTTGGTGACAGAGTCCTCACCATCGACCTCGAATGCTTCGCCAGTGCTCAAGGTGATCACGTTACTGCTCGGAGAAAACTGGGTAAGCTGCAAGTTCCAACCCGTTCCATAGCCGGAATCCCGGCGATTGAGCGGGCTGAAGAAAAGGCGCAAGGGAAATATCGGGCCTTGCAGGTTATTGCATTTGATGTCTGGCAGTTCAATCGCCATGGTGTACTGGCCGGTACGAGGATCGACACCGTTGCGCAGGTAACTCATGAAATTGAATGCATTGGATGAAACGGCTGTTGAGGCACTCATGCCAAACCTCCTGAATTAATAATTAATTTTCACGCACGAAAGTTTGCCTTCGATGTTGCCACCGTCGTCCTTATAGCTTTCCAACCTGACACCACCCGCATCAACAATGTCCGGTTCCGGGCGGTCCCTGAGCCCCGGAATTGAAATCCAACCCGTTGTTGTCCTTTGCCTTGTTGTACGCAATCTGAAAACCCAACGCGTGTCGTCATCATATTTGCAGAAGCCGCTTTGCCCTGAGTGCGCGTCAGACCTCAATTCAAAAAGCACCGCCGAGGGTGCATTTTCGACGCGAAAGTAGCTCACTACATCGTTACCACAACTGACATCATCAGAACGAAAGTTATAATTTTTCCATCCACCTCTTACGATAGGTATCGAGCATTGTTGCCCACCCGGCTCGCCATTCTCCAGCTTCTGGGCAAATATGATAGCCCCCCCCCGTATCTTCTGCTGCTACCATACTGGTAAAAGCCACCCCACCCAGTAAGGCAGCCACCAGCAGGAACATTTTCTGCTTGATCATTGTTTTCTCCATACGCGACAAATGAAACTTTCAACCAGCCAATGCAATTCAAGCCTCAGGCCGCACCCGTTCCCAGTCCACTTCGTTGCGATTACCCGACTGACCTTTGGCACCCTAGGGAAAACTCAACAGGGTGCACATTACCGTGCTCATCGATTAACTTGATGACTATCGGCTGCGCCAAGTACGCCTGCTCACCCAACGGCTTGTAACGTATATCATCGCGTTCCACAGCCGGAGTGCCGGCGCTTGAGCGGGCCTTGCAGGTTACTGCATTTGATGGCTGGCAGTTCGGTGGCCATGGTGTACTAGCCGGTACGAGGATCGACACCGTTGCACAGGTAACTCATGAAATTGAAGGCGCTGGATGAAACAGTAGTTGTAGCATTCATATCCAGCTCCGGGGTCAATGGTCTATTTTCACGCACGAAAGTTTGCCTTCGATGTTACCATCGTCATATCGGGTACTTTCCAGCCTGACACCACCGGCATCAACAATAGTATTCTTCGGGAGGAGTCTGAGCCCTGGGATTGATATCCAACCGGTCGTCGTCGGCTGCCTTGTAGTGCGCAGCTTGAAGATCCAGCGCGTTTCAGGGTCAGGCCTGCACTCACCGGGCTTAAGCTGCTGCGCATCTGACCTCAATTCGAAAATTACCGCAGAAGGAGCATTCTCCATTCGAAACCAACTGTGCACATCATTGTTACAACTCGTATCATTGGTCTTGAAGTTATAAGTCTGCTCGGCATTGTCGCTTTTGATAAGTATCGTACATTGCTGCCCCTCCGGCTCTTGATTCACCAGCTTCTGGGCAAACATGATTTTCCCCGCCGTAGACACCTGATCTGCGGCTACCACCTTCGTACACGCCGAAACAACTAGCAACGTTGCCATCAGCAGGAAATTTTTCTGTTTCATAGCTGTATCCTCCTTATGCGGCCGGTATAACGCTCAGCCAGCCACTGCAATTCAAGCCTTAGGCCGCAACAGTTCCCAGGACACTACGTTGCGATTACCCGACAGACCTTTGGCACCATAGGAAAACACAACATGGTGCACATTACCGTATTCATCGACGAACTTGATAACCAGTTCCTGCGCCAGGTGCGCCTGTTCACCCAACGGCTTGTAAGCAACATCATCCTTGCGATCGTTGCATATCACCGCCATGCCACTGCTGAACGCGGAGTGGACAACCTCCCCCCCCCACACTTCGGTGGTATCTGAAAATACCTTATTGAGGTCTTCATCAAATTCAATGACCCGCTCGGGTTGCGTATTGGCCTCTTGCTTTTCCAGCCGGTCGTGAAAGATGAAACCGGTGTAGCTGGCCATGATTTCATTGGGGTGCTCACTCTCCCAACGAATCATCGACACATTCGCCTTCTTCTTGATGCTTCCGTCAGCCTTCATATTAGTTATTTGAGCCGTCAAGAAGTCGGCATTCAAACACCTGAATCGCCAGTAATCTCTTGAACTGTATTCAAGATTGTATTCATCTCCCGGACGCCCATCATCATTAGGCTCTTTACCCTTCACTCGCCTGCGCTCGATTGAATACTGCTCACGCTGGTAAGTCGGCAGCGACGCTACATTCACCTGCACGGTTCCGCTTGTTGGGTCCTTGTCCCGAGAAGTGAACTCCCCGCCTCCGTCCTTGGTAAACCTGGCATAGAACTTGGCGCTCACCGCATTCGGATCGTTGACATGCAGATAGCGTGTTGCATGTATCGTCGACCCCGGCGATTTCAGGCGCCGGTCGTGCGGGCTGTCCTTGAAGCCCGGCTGGCCATTTAGTTTGAAGGCATTCCGCGTAGTACGGGTTGCATATACCCAATCATTTTCAATCCCTTGGCTGGCCTCGGACAGTGCGTGCACGTCATCGTTGGACTTTAGCTCGACCAGCATCAGGCTGGCCTGCTCAGTAGGTGTCAAGCGATAGTCCTTACCGTCAACCGGTACTGTTTCCACCACGATGTCGACTTGCTGCTGCTGATAACGATTGCCGTACACTGTGTTCCGGTTGGCAGGGACCGAAAGTTCGAATCTGTCCAGGATGTTCCATTTGCTCTCTTCATCCAGTGTGGAGACTTGCACCGTGTTGTATGCACCACTGAACAAGACCCCGTCATGCTCCAGGTCGCAGACCACGGCATCTATCCCCGACGATATTGCGGGGGCGGTATAGTGCCCCTGCGCATCGACCGTACCGTCCCCCAACGCCCGCCAGGCCGATGTCGCACCCGGCAGAAAGTCATCGACAGCAAAGGTGAACTGCACCGCCTGCCCCGGCTTGATCCGTTGCACGGCGTTGCCGGCAGCCTGCGCGTCAAGCTAGCCAGCCGTTGATTTCAGCCGCAACGCGTAGTGCGCGTTAAGCAGCAGTACACCGGCACGCACCTGTTCCCCCTGTTCAACCTGAACCTGCTGCAAAGCCAGCGGAGGCTTGCGAAAGACACTGGACGGCGTGAACAAGGCGCCAGCGCCACTGGCTTGCAACGCTCCCAGTTCAGGCGCCAACAACTTCCATGACAAGCTTCCACCACTGGCATGGCTCCCGCCCAGGGCCACCGACGGGAGAGTGGCCGGGAGCGTTTCCAGGCGCTGGGCCAGCTCGATTGCCTCGTACGTGACCAGTACCCTGGCGCTGGCACGCACCGTCTCGTTACCGCGCTTGTACTCCGCGGTCACCACCACCGTCAGTGTTTCGTGCCCCATGTCCTGAGCGCTGGCTGCGCTGTACAGCCCGTTGGCCGTAATCTTGCCATCGCCAACTGCAAGATGACTCTTGACACTAAGCGCCGTCCACGCGGTAGCGGTCAACTTGGCACCCTCGAAATCGCGCAGCTCAAACTGCTGGGTGCCCCCCGGGCGCATGGTGACGGTGGCCGGAAAAACAGTAAGCATCGCGTTATGGGGCGCAATACGGCCAAATACGGCAAGGTCCTCAGGTGTGTCCCGGCCTACCTCGGCAAACACCTGCTGGCCCGGGAACAGCAAGCTGTTGAGGACCTCCAGGCGCTTGGGTGTGACGTGTTCCAGCAGGTTGCTGGCAACCACCAGGGTGGCCGAGTACAGGTCCTCGCCACTGGCATTGCGGTCATTCGGGATCAGGTAAGGGAAGTTGGCGCCAGGTGGCTGCCCATCGCTGGCATTGCCGGCGAGGCGGATGAACGCCAGCACCGCACCATCGCCATGGTTTTCAGCGTGCCTTACAGCAGCGCCGGGGGCCGCCTGGGTACGCAGGATGAAGCTTTGCGGTGCCAGCGCCGTATAACCGTGGTAATCGATAAAGCCCAGCTCAAATACCGTTCGGTGCGCCGGCAAGCGGGCAAACCAGCGGCTCAGCGCCTGGTTCAGCTCGGTAGCAGCGCGCCCTTGCAACAGGTTACTGTTGAAGCGTGCCCCTTTGGCCAGGTCCAGGGTAACCCGGCCGCGACGGTCGACCACGCCAGTGGCCAATGTCAGGTCCACTTCCAGCTCCAGGTAGTAGCCCATGGCTTCGGTCAGGTCGCCCTGCGCCTGGAAACTGTCGCTCAGCGAGTTGTGCGTGGTCAGGCTGCCACCAATGATGTTCATGGTCAGCATGGCCTTGGAATCAGTCATTGAAGCGGTGTGGAACGACAGGCGCGGCGCGCCGAACTCGATCATGCGCGCTTGCGCTTTCCAGCCAAGCTCGCCTTCGGCCTGCACCTCGCCGTTGAAAGGCGGCAGATACCGCAGCTCATGTAGCCGGTTCAGGTATTGCTGGTCCAGTAAGTGGTTGAGCCGGGAGCGGCTGAACGCGGAAACCGCGCCCCAGCCCAAGGTAATGCTCTTGCCTTTCATGCTCGCGACAATTTCTGCACGTGAGTAGCCAGCCATGATGCTGTCCTCCAGGTTGAATAGGTTCGATCAGTGCTGCTGATTGCTGTTTGCCGGTACCGCGGTGAGGAAGGCGCGCACGCCTGTGTGTTGTTCCAGCGGCAGGGGCAGGATCGTGTATCCCTCCAAGGTTCCGAGGGGCTCGATTTCGAGCTTGGCGAATAGCAGTGCGAAACGCTCCGGTGCATAGCTGTCGGGTTCATACACGCCAGTCTGCTCATCGAGGTAGCCCGGGCTGCCGGTGTACTTCGACCACGTCACGCCCTTAATTGGCTGCCCCCTGAACCGTGCCTGCAATTGCACGCCGTATTCCGGTTGCTGTGCTGGGTCGATCAGAACCTCGAGGAGAGGCGACTGGTGCTCGACCAGCAGCACGCTACTGGTACTCTCTCCGCTCTTACCGGTAACCCTGACTTCGTCAACGGTGAAGGTAATGCCAGGCAAAGGTTTGGCAGGCGGCGTGTAGATGTTGGTCGGGCCTACCGAGCCGCCATCGATGCCCCCTCCACCCTGCTCATCGGCAACCAGTTCCCACTTGAGCTCGCCGCCATCCAGCGCACCGGCGGTGAGCGCGACCTGGAAATTTTCATCAGCATTGGCGTGGGTGACATGAATCAGGGGGTTAAGCGTTACACCCTTGGTCAACACGGTGACCTTGGAAACACTCTCGGCACTCGTTGCCGGGTCAGTGGCTACCACCAGCACCCGGGTTTCCAGTGGTCCCATCTTGTTCGCAGTCGGTGCGGAGTACTCCCCCGTGGCGGGATCGATGGTGCCCCACTCCCCGGAACTGCCAGGCAATGGCACCACCGTCCATTCGACATTGGGGATTTCGGTATCCAGGGTGAACTGAAATTCCTGGCGAGGCTTGAGCAGCACATTCTGCTGAATGATCGAGAACTGCGCGGGCTGGCTGCTTACCGGAGCGAACACAGCCAGATTGTTGGGTGCCTCGACCTGTATCTGCGAGCTAGCGAAGTGCCTGACATCGGCCAACCGGAACTGCGCCATCATCTGCTCTGGGCTGTGGCCGCTCAACTGGGGCGCGATTGCCCGATAAACTGCACGGGTGATGGCGTAGGCAATGAACTCGCGTATCTGGGCAAGCTCGTCAGCGTCGATGCCTTCGGGCAACCCGGAAACCAGCTCTACCTCTGACTCTTTGCGCAGTGAGGCAAAGTAACGCCCGCGGGTAATGTGCTGATGTTCGCTGTCATGGAACAACTGGAACTGATGCGCCAGGTTCAACCTGAACTCAGCTTTGACGGTTTGCCTGTCACCACTTGCGATCGGCCAGTAGCTGAACGTGACAGCAGAATCCCGGCGCCAGCCCAGCCGCGGTTCGGCATCCCGGAAATCGACTTCCAGGCCGACGCCCTCTAGTTCGAATGCCTCGGATTCGAATTTGAAGGCTCGACTCTCGTAATCTGTGGGAGGGACCCACAAGGTGCCAGCGGTAGCCTTCATCATCGCCAGCTTGCCGCTGTCCTGCTGTTGATAACTGAACACTCCCCCCTCAAGCAGATGCTCCACCGCGTGCCCCAGTGCCACACGTTCCATGCTTTGGAGGTTCATCAGCAGTGTGCCCCGCCCAGCCTTGGCGACCTCTTCCGGCAGCGGGAACGGAAAGTCACTTTCAGGTGACGGCACCAGGCCAGGTGCGCCGTGTGCCAATGCGACCAGCAGCAACAGCACCACACGTTTGCCGTCAGCACTGTTCCAGCTCGAAGCCGTGATGCTCCGGGTTGCAAGGAAGGGGTTCTCGGTTGATTCAGGCGTACCGGCTATCACATAACGCACCCGTTCAGGGTCGTCCTTGGCAGTTTCCCGTAACACCTTCTCAAAGAAACGACCACCCGCCAGTTGCTCCAACTCACTGCGCCCCAGGTCGAACGTGTATTCTTCGCCCGCACTCATATCCATCAACAACCGCCCACTGGCGTTCTGCAAAGGCGTACGCGACTGCAACCGGGCAGGATCCAGCAGGTCGAAACGCGACAGGGAGCGAATTTTTTTGGGGGCCTCGACAACCGTGCGAGTTCCACCTTCCACGTCCATGTGCCAGCGGATTACCGGCCGCTGCGGATTGCTGAAACTTACATCGACCTGCACAGCCCCTAAACGCACCCCACTCAAATAGTGGAAGACCGGCATATCACCAATCTGGAAGTTGCCTTCGATGGCGCCGAGATCCTTGCTGTTGCGCCAGCGATGCAAATGCGCCTCTGCCAGGCCGGGATCAAGTTCGCTGATATCCAGCGCAGCTATCAAATCCCAACCAAGCAGCGCTGGGTAGTCCCGCATCCAATCGACAATATCTTTAATCGTCTCCGCCATGATGGAAGTCCTCATGAAAATTGCAAAATATGCCAGCGCATGCAGTATTTGACTGCCACATGGCCCTTGAGCTTTAAATACGTTATCGCGTTGCGCTACTGCTTACCGATGTTCACCCACGCGAATAGTCGCGCTTACTTTTCCAACTGTTTCGAAAGGTGCGGAAAATCTTTATACGAATCGCCGCCATCAAAGCTGACCGCGACTCGAATTTCAAACGTTGAAAACACATCGATTGACGCCAGATCAGTCTTTTTGAAGGCTGCGTTTATTTCCTCCGCTTGTGCCTCTTCTTTCGTCACTGCGACAGCATCCCGTATGACGAAAGTTTTGTTGTCGCCCTTGACCTTACCTTGCACTTCGATGCGGACTTTCTGGCCTTCCTCCATGAAAACCCAGTATCCCAAAAGCAGTGGCAACCCCACTTTTTCGTCCACACCGCCCAAAGAAACACTGCTCCCGAACCCCGGCGTACTGATGGTCCGCCAGCGACTCTTTTCGAAGTCCTTTATAAAGACATGATGATCAGGTGATGGCCGAGACTTGCCCTCACCAAATTGCACTTCATAATAAACACGAACGGTCTTCCCCAAGTTCGCAGGTATGAGGTTTTTGGGCACCGCGTAACGCGGTTGCGTACCAACCTGGGAAATGCGATCGCCATCCCAATACACGGTGTATTTGGGGTCTGAGGGCAGGTCCTGATCACTCGGCAGAATAACCTCTGCGCCATCCCGGAGGGTCCATCCGGGTACCTCCGACCGATGCTGAGGATCATCTTCATCGGGTAATGCATCTTTCACGCTGGCGGGTGCAAGTACCAGGTTCGCCTGCACCGTCAGCTTTAGCGACTTGGAACGGCCGTCCTGGCCAACGACACCGAACTGGTAACTGAGGCTGATGTCCTGGTCACGCCTGTCGCGTAGCCATTGTTGCGAAAGCAGGAACTCGAGCCGTTTGCTGTCAGCGGAACTGGCGTCCAGCTGAACGGCCTGGATAGAGGGCTGTAAACCACTGATGTACAGCACCACACCTGCCCCCACGAGCATGTCTTCATGGAAGGGAACCTGCACAATGACGCCGTCTGGCCAGTCATCCGGATCCAGGACATCCCCTTCCAGCCCCTTGATGAGCAGCGGCGCCAGCAGCACAGGTGCAGGCAGTACTTCCTCAACCGGAAAGTTTGACTGCACCGGAGACGGGGTTTCATCCTCGATATCCCGGTAGGCAATGCGGTAGTACATTTTGCTGGTCAAGCCCTGTGCAGAATTCAACACAGCATTGGGCAACTCAGCCAATATCGCCTTGCCAACTTGTTCTGGTGCAATGGTTACGGTGAAGCTCCAATCAACGAAGGGCTCTTCAAAGCCGTCGATAAAAGATTGGTAAACGAACGTTACGCGGTCACCTTCCGCCATCGCCTGATACGGCACTACGGCCAGAAGGGCGTTGGCGCTGCCGAGCGCCTTGAGGTCTACCTTCAACTCATGGGACTGCTGCAACTGCAGGACAGGCAAGCCAACGACGCCACCGCCCTCATCCTTTTTATCGACAAAGAAAAAGCGCCGGAGTGATTGCGCTATAAAATTATCATGCTCTACCGTGTAAAACGAATAGAAAACCTGACCATCGCTCAGTTGTTGAAGAATACTGTTGGGTATATCCAGCCTGTATCTATTTTCATCATCGAGATCATCAATAATTTTCTTGTCCGCCAACAAGTCGACGGCCGAACCGTCCGCCGCTCGCCCCCGGAAATTCGGGGCCACAGACTGTCCAATGGCAATTCCAGGGTAGGTGATATAGGTTTCCAGATCATCAATACCTAAATCTGCCAATTTAAGGTTATCGCCGGACAGTAGCGGCACCTCAGGTACTGGCAGTTCGGTATCCGTTGGAATTTCACGTGCTGGCAAGTCAGTTTTCATCTGTTTTACCCGTAGTCATTCGGTGTTTTCCGGCGAATTTCCACCACGTTTTACTCGCCTTGTGCCGGCTCGCAAACTGATAAAACTGCTAGGTGCGGGACACTGCTGCGGCTGATAGGGTTTGCCAGAATCGTGTGAGCACTATGGTGCCCAGATACCTCAATAGCCACTTCCCGCTTATGGCGTTTTACAGCCTGGACCGACCTTCATGATTGCTAAACTTGCCGACGATACGTTTATTCAATCCAACGCCATGAATTTCATGAGCTTCCTCGCTCACGGTGTGGATGCGCGGACAGGGCAATACTCCATGAGGTTAGAGCTGCCGCCTGTGCGCGCCAATGACCTGAGGGAGATCGACTTTCCCCTGGTATTTTTATTCAACAGCATGGGCAATCAGAACACCGGCTACGGCACCAACTGGCAATTGCAGCACACCCGCTATACGCCCAGTGACAACATGCTGACACTGGCCAGCGGTGAAACATTCAAGATCACCGATGAAGTCACGCAAACCGGCGAGTTGCTGATGCGTGAGAAGAAACTGGACAATTTTCATCTATACCGCCACGGCGACGGTTATCGCGTCGTGCACCGGTCGGGGCTGGTCGAGGTACTTGAGTTGCAAGGTAGCGGCAGTAACCTCGCCGCAGTCCCGGTGCGTGTAGCATCGCCTCTTGGGCATGTCTTGCGGCTGAACTATGAGCCTGTCGGTGGCGGTTTCGTGCGCTTGAAAACCATATTCCAGGCCGATGGCGAACCGGTGTTCGGCACTCACTTCAGCGATGGCATCTTGTCTCTGAACTATTTCCCTGACGCCGCCGGAGGCCCGGGTGCGTCCTATAAAATGCACGTGACCGGGCCCAATAACTCGGTCTCGCGAATCGAGTTACCCACCCATGACAAAGGAGCATGGGACTTCCGCTACCGCGAGGTACACGGCCTGTGGTGCATGGCGGGTGTCACCACGCCAAATGGCGGCGAGGAGTTGATACTGTATCGCGACGAGGGGCACCGGTTTAACTACAAGGACCAGAACGGGGCCATGGTCACTGGCATTATTCCCCGAGTGACCGACCATGTGGTTAATCCTGGCCTTGGGCAGCCGAAAGTCGACAACCGATATACCTATCCAAACGACCCCGACAACCCGGTCAGGCACAACTTTATGGGTTACGGCCTGAACATTGACTGGGCACGAAAAAATGAAACGGGCCTGGACGCGATGTATCAGCATGTAGGCGACTACAGCTACGGCTCGGTGGAAACGCTGTACGTCGATGACAAGCCGCTGCGCACCATTGAGCGGCGCTTCAACCAGTTTCATTTGCAAACCCTGGAAAAAACCACCCAAGGCAGCAACATTGCGCAAACAGTCACCGCTTACGAGTCGATGCACAATAATGTGGCATTCGACGACCAGCCGCGCACATTCCAGCTCGCCACCAAAACCAGCCGCCTCTGGTGGCGCAAGAACAGTACCCCGCTGAGGCAGCCTGAAGTTGAACGTACGTCCTACGATGGCCAAGGCAACGTTCTGGAACAAACCAAGGCCAATGGCGTAAAAGAAATCAACATGTGGTACCCGGCAGCGGCCAGCGAAGGCCACCCGCAGGACCCTGAAGGCTTCGTGCGCCATCTGCGCCAACGCACGGTTGTCCCGGCCAGCAACGATGCCGAAACGCTGGTGCAACGCTATGCCTACATCACACGCAATGCACTGGTAACTGACGGCTACCCCGACCTGCAACCGTGCCATCTGGTAGACCACCAGACCCTGCTGGCGGTGGACACCAAGGGCAAGGAGACAGAACTGGAGAAGGTCCAGTACGGGTACACGGATGACCTGACTGATCCGTTCCGGCACGGCCGGGTCAACATGCGCACTACGCTGCGCGGTACCCACTTGACCATGAGCACATTCGAGTACGACAAACTCGACACGCTTGCGCAGGTGCAAACCACCGAAAAAACCATGGGCGTCTGGGATGGTCAAGTGGCTACCCAGATACGCCTGGAGTCGGCCCGTACCGGCCTGCTCTGCGAAGAGCACGACCAGGATGGCGTCGTCACACGTTACGACTACGACAAGCTGGGCCGGGTAACGCTTGAATCCGTCGCCTCGGCTGACGGCAAGTTCCCGGCCGAGCGCAGCTATGCCTACTATCTGCGCGGCGCTACAGACGGGGCGAATGTGGAGTTGCCCGGGCAAAAGTTGACAGACGCGCTTGGAACCAACACGCGAACCTACGTGGATGGCCTAGGCCGCCCAGTGCGTGTTGCACGCGACAAGGTCGACAGCGCAGTGCCGACACGCCTGCACGACACCCATGCCCTGAGCTACGACGAACGAGGCAACAAAGCCAGCGAGACCACCCATGACTGGTACCTTGGCGAGCAACAATCGCGGCGTACCCGCTATCAGTATGATGACTGGAACCAGCTCACACGAACCATCACCCCCGAAGGCATCACCCAGCATCAGGAAACCAACCCGATTGGCACCGTTGAGCACACTTCCGGGCCAGTGATCCGCCGTTGGACCACCGGCAGCGACGGCAAGGTTGCGTCCAGGGTGGAGACGTGGATGAACCTGTTCGAGAAACCGATTCGCACCCGGCGCATGGATAGCCAATGGAAGTACTTGCCTGGGCAAGAGCGGCTGCAGGTTTATGACGGCTTGGGGCGTTGCACCACGGATACCAATGAACGCGGGCACAGCACCCATTACACCTACGATGCCCGTGACCGCATGACCAGTACCCGGCTACCGGATGCCACTTTGGTTGAACGGGCCTACGCCAGCCACAGTGCCGAAGCACTGCCCGTTGCGCTGACGGTCACGCCAGAAGGCAAGGCCGCAGATCGCAAGCAGATTGCCAGCCAGCAGTTCGACAGCCTGGAGCGGCTGGTCTCGCGCACGGTGGGCGAACGTACCGAGACTTACGCCTTTACAGGTGGCCGCAGCCAGCCCGACAGCCACACCACACCAGCAGGCGACACGATCACGTTCGAGTACGACCTGGCCTTGAGCCTGGCGCCGAACAAGAGCCTGATCGCCGGTGACGATTTCGAGTTCAACTACCACCCGGTCACAGGCGACCTGTTGACCGCACGCAATACCAAGAAGGACGAAAACGGCGAGCGGACCTATGGTTATGACGCGGCTGGGCAACTGACGTCTGAAACATGGACAGGTCCAGACGGCAAGAAATGGAAAACTTCGCAGGACATTTCGTCGACAGGCCTGCCCCATTCCCGAACCCAGGCAAACGATCTCAAAACCACTTACGTGTATGACACGCACCTGCGCCTGGAGTCTTCGACCCAAGGCCTGGTAACGGTGGGCTACCAGTACGATACCTTGGGCCGCCTCTGGAAGATCACCACCCAGAATATGGCCAGTGGCGGCGCGACCCAGGTCACCGAAATCGAATACGACGAAGAGGGCCGCGAAAACAAGCGGACCGAGACCATCGACGGCCAGCCGACCCGCATCGTCACGCAGGTGTGGGGCAAGGATGAGCTGCTGGATGAGCGTACCACCACACAAGATGGCAAGGTTTTACTGCACGAGACCTTCACCTACGACAGCCGCCAGCGCCTGACCGGCCACCAATGCAACGGCAGCCAACTGCCCAAGGACCCGTTTGGTCAACCCTATATGGAGTTGACCATGACGCTGGATGGCTACGACAACGTCAAGACCACCACCTACAAGCTTGAGGGCACCACGGAACTACAAAGGGCTGTCTACGGCTACCGCAAGGCCGACCCATGCCAGCTGGAAAGCATCACCTACGTACCCGCGAAGCCGAAACTCACCTTCAGTTACGACAAGAATGGCCACCTGGAACGTGACGAGCGAGGGTTGGCTCCGGAACATGACAGCCGCGGACGAATGACGGCAGTCAAGGATGGCAAAGGCGCCGCAATCGCAACCTACCGTTACGACGCCCACAACGAACTGTATGCCAGCCAGGCCGGCAGCGACCCGCAACAGTTGCTGTTCTTCGAGGAAAACCGCCTGTCGGTTGCCATAAAAGGAAACCGGACCACACATTTGCTGTACGCCGCCGAACACGCCGTGGCGCAACAGACAGCCGGTTCCGCCAACGACACGCTGCTGCTACAGACCAGTGCCAGTGGCAGCGTGCTGTGCGAATTGCACAATGGCGAGATGACCACGTTCAGTTACGCAGCCTATGGCGACTCCACGCCATCCGGGCAGAGTGTGCTCGGTTACAACGGCGAGCTCCGGGAAGCGGGCACAGGCTGGTACCTGCTGGGTCGAGGCTATCGCGCCTTCAACCCGGTACTGATGCGCTTCCACAGCCCCGATTCACTGAGCCCGTTCGACGGTGGCGGGCTCAACCCATATGCCTATTGCAACGGCAACCCGATTACCTTCCGCGACCCCACCGGGCATGCCGCCGAAGGCTGGAGCGGCGGTCGCCCGCGGCGCCCCGACGAAGACAACCCACACGCGCTCGCCGGCGGTAACAGCGCCAGTGGCAGTTCGAGTGATGCCTGGCTGAGCATTGGGCTGTCCGCAGCATTCCTGGTGCTTGGCGTGATCAGCTTCGGGGCGGCCTTGCCTGCAGCCATTGCCTCTGGAGTAGCTATTACCGCCGCCACCGTAACCGCCGTCTCGCTCGGTGCGTCAGTGGTGGCCGAGGCTACAGCCCTGATTCTGAGCTCAATTGGGTATGCCCTTGAAGACGCAGGGTTGTTGTTCGCGGGGAAGATTGCGACGTATGCCGGTATTGCGCTGGGCGCGCCGGCCGCGCTCATTCAGGGGTACCAGGCGGTGCGAGGGATTGCCAAGTGGGTCACGGGTTTGGGTAAACAGCGGGTTCCTTCTATGCCGTGGGATCCTTCTATGCCGTGGGATCCTTCTATGCCGTGGGATCCTTCTATGCCGTGGGATCCTTCTATGACGTGGGATTCTGCTAAACATTCGAATTTACTTGGGCGAACCCTGGACAATGTCCATAAGCTTGATGAACCCCTTCAAAGACAAATTTTCCAACGGTCTTCTTTTGAAGCAGATCTGAGTGCACCTTCAAAGCTGCTTAAGCGATCCAATACCGCCAGACATCGACAGGGAGAGTCAAGATATCTACTGGGATTAACTAATGGCAGAGATTTTCGTAGACAAAGTTTCTAGAAAGCGGCAAAGCCTTTGCGACCCAAAAAGCAGTTTTGCTTTATCAAGATACTATTCAGTACCCTTTGGCCTGTCATTCATACAGGCCAAACACAATAATCTATCCTGATTTTCCTCTACAGGAGACATCACCCCATGGCCATATCTTCCACCGTTTCAAGCAAAGCACAAACTCGCCAGGCATTCGAACAAGCCCGCGTTGAAAGGCTTGCCATGATGGACGCCGACGTATTACCCCCGCGTGTAAACTCAGTTATCGACCCGAATGACGGCACATTGATCAAGACAGCAGTGGATAACGATCTTCCCGTTGAAGTTGAGAAGTGGCGGGACGCCTACGAGGGCGACGGTGTACAACTGCAACTCTTGATCGATGGCAATTGGGTAAATGTTGGGGAGCGCGAGACCATAGACGGCACTACGCCTTTCCCGCTGACGCTCTTGCTGCCAAAGTCCTACATGGCCGCTGATGCCACGCTGGAACTGCGCTACGAACTGTTCGTGGACAATCCGCCTTATGAATCGCCTGCCATCACCTTGCGCGTCGATCGCACGCCCCCATGGGGCACATCGACACCCGCCCCGTTGATCATTGCCGACGTAGCCGTTACCGACGACTACCTGGATGCCAACCCCCAAGGCCTCGAAATCGAACTTCCAGCCTACCCGGGGCAGAAAGGTAACGACAAGGTTGCGGTGTTCTACCTCAACCACCTTCCGGATGACCCTGCGGACCTGCCCGACCCGGTCCTGTATGTTGCCGTCCCGGCCGATCGCAAGTTGTTCATCCCCCCCACTGTGATCAAGCAGGTGGGCAACGGTGGTTGCTACGCGGTGTACATCCTTTGGGATATCGCCGGTAACGAAAGCCGGCTCGGCATCTACAAAAACGTTACTGCCGCACTGGGCAAGCTCCCGGCGGGCCTGGGCGACCCGGTGGTCCCGCAGGCCGCAGGCGACAACACGATCGACCTGGAAGATGCAAGGCGTGGGGTGATCGTGCAAATACCCGCCTTCGAAAATGGCGAACACACAGATACGTTCGTTGTGCAATGGGGCGATCAGGTATTCGAACACCCGGTCGTCGGGCCTCTGCCTTATCAACTGCCGGTGCCCAGAGAGGTGCTGAAGGCAGCCTATGGCGCCGCAACGGCCCCGCTAAAAACAACTGTCAGCTACCGGGTAAGGCGCGGAGGCCTTGCCATCCCGACGCCGCCAGACCCGGGCAAATCGACCATGATCGAAGTCGACTTCAGCTACATCGGGCCGGTACGCCCCGACCCCGACCCCAGCTGGCCAGACCCGGTGAATCCCAACCTGGCCCCATGCTCGGTATTCGCACAAGGCTCGAGCACACCCAACGAGTTGCTCAAGGCGCACAACGGCATGGATGCAACACTGCAGTTCGATCTGTACACGCCAGCAGTAGATGGCCAACTGGTCGAGTTTTACTGGGATGGCACACATGTGGTTGAAGCTGACTACACAGTGGATACCAGTGACCCTTCACCCATTGAAGTGACAATACCTTGGAACTATATCAACGAGGCGGGCAATGCCCCCGCCCTTCCCGTACATTATGCAATCAGGGCCAATGACTCCAGTAACGCCCAACACGCCCCTGCCACCGAGGTTAAAGTAGAGGCTGTGATTGTAGTCGCACCCAAACCTGAGTTCTTGGGCCTCAACCCAGCAGGCCGTCTGGTCTGCAGTTCTCTCGAAGATCCAGATAATCCTTCTGCCGACCCCGCCTTCCGCCTGCAAGTGCCAGACCTGAGCAAGTTCGGCCTACAGGCAGGCGCCGAAATAACACTGACCTGGCAACCTTATTGGGGCGAGAGCGGCGACACTCCGCTCCCCAAGGAGAATGTAAAAGAAGAAATCGTAAAAATTGATGCTGACCACCCAGTTACCGGTTTTATCTGGCGTATCGAGCCGTACGACAAACATATCCTACCCATCTACGACGATGTGGGTGGGCGCCCCCGAGGTCGAGGGCGCGTATCCTTTTCGTTCGATTACAAAGGTGACCCAGTCAGTTCGGATCCTTTTGACACGGTAGTAAACATCGCCGGCCCAAGTGGAACGTGTCCGGTTTAAAGCTGATTAATCAGCGGGTGCCTATAGCTGTTGCACCCGATTCCAGCCGACTCAGTCAACTCATTGATCAGAATTTTCCTACATAAAAAAGAGAGCATTCCGACTAAGTTGCCCGCAGTTTCCATCTGCACTCCACTTATGTTCGAGGAAGAGACAATGATTACCGCCCGCCCCCACCCTGGCCGATATTCAGCGATTGCCTTGGCTATTGCATCGGCCAGCGCCTTGTTGTTGTTCAGCGGTGTCGTCGAGGCTGCCATCCCCATTACCAAAGATACCATCATCGATGGCGCTGACCCGCTCGACAGCTATCACGTGTTTGGCGCCAAGCTCACTGTCAACGGCGCTGTCACCAAAGAGATCGACGGCGAGAAAGGCTCCACCCTTGAGGTGAATGGCGCCACCGTGACAGGCGCTGGCGGCGCCAGTGGCATGACGCTGGACGGCACCACCGCCACCCTTCGTGACAGCACGGTAAGCGGGCCCAGAAGCCAAGGCATCAGTGCACGCGGTGGCTCGCAGATCAACGCCGTAAACAGCCATATCAGCGGCGCGCTGCGTGGCGCCACCCTCAACGCCAGCAGCATGACGCTCGAAAACAGCGAACTGCGGGGCACCAACAGCACCGCCCAGGGCGCGGTACTGATGGGCGGTACACTGACAGCACGCAACAGCATCATCAGCGGCGGCCAGGCAGGCATCAGCGTTACCAATGTGCGCGGCCAGGCTTCCGGGCCCAGCAGCGTGGTACTCGACGCCACCCAGGTCATCGGCGAAAGTGGCTCGGCCATCGTGGTCGGCGCAGGGTCCGGCAACCCGGTCAATGCCAGCATCGATATCCTCAATGGCTCCACCTTGAGTGCCGGCAGCGGCCCGCTGGTGTCGATTGCCGCTGACGGCAACGCTACGCTGCGGGTCAACGCCAGCCATCTGGTGGGCGACATTGTTGCCGAACAGGGTGGGCGCGCCGACCTCACGCTGGAAAACGGCAGCACCCTGAAAGGCAACCTGGAAAACATCGAGAAACTGGCCATCAACAGCCAGGCCGAATGGACAATGACCCGCGATGCCCAGCTCAACGACCTGGCCATGAACGGCGGGGCCATCCGCTTCGGCGCAGCAGCAGGCGACTTCCACTCCCTGTCGGTGGCCAACCTGGAAGGCAACGGCACGTTCATCATGGATGTCGATTTCGGCACGGGTGAAGCCGACCACCTGGAAGTCACCGGGCATGCCACTGGCGACCATCAACTGCAGGTCAGCAGCAGCGGCAGCGACCCGCAGTCCGAGAGCAGCCTGCACCTGGTGCACACTGCCAGCGGCGATGCCCGCTTCTCCCTGGCAGGCGGCCCCGTTGACTTGGGCGCCTATTCCTACGGCCTGAAGCAGAGCGAAGACGGCAACGACTGGTACCTCGACACCACCACCCGTACCGTCAGCCCCGGCACGCAAACCCTGCTGGGGTTGTTCAACAGCGCACCAACCGTGTGGTATGGCGAACTCACCACACTGCGCAGCCGCATGGGTGAAATCCGCCGCGATACCGGCAAGACTGGCGCGTGGATGCGCAGCTATGGCAACAAGTTCAATGTGTCATCCAGCGCTGGTACGGGCTACCAGCAAACCCAGCAGGGCCTGTCGTTCGGTGCCGACACGCCCCTGCCGCTGGGCGATGGCAACTGGCTGGCCGGGGTAACCGCGGGTTATAGCAACTCGGACCTGAACCTGCCCCGCGGCGCCTCGGGCAAGGTCGACAGCTACCACATCGGGGCTTATGCGACCTGGCTGCAACCGCAAAGCGGTTACTACCTGGATGCGGTAGCCAAGTTCAACCGCTACCAGAACCAGGCCGATGTGCGCCTGAGCGATGGCAAGCAAGCCAAAGGCGACTACGACAGCAACGGGCTGGGCGCTTCCGTGGAGTTCGGCCGCCACCTGCGCCTGGCCAACGACTACTTCATCGAACCCTACGCGCAGCTTTCGGCCATGGCCGTGCAAGGCCAGAGCGTAACACTGGACAACGGCATGCGCGGCCATGGCGACAGTGCCCGCTCACTGCAGGCCAAGCTGGGTTCGGTGGCAGGCCGCAACTTCGATCTGGGCCAGGGCCGCAGCGTGCAACCGTACCTGAAGGCGGCAGTGGCCCACGAGTTTGCCCAAGACAACGACGTCAAGGTCAACGGCAACACCTTCCACAACGACCTGTCCGGCTCGCGCGCCGAGTTCGGTACCGGTGTATCCGTGGCCTGGGCCGAGCAGTGGCAGATGCACGCCGAGTTCGACTACAGCCACGGCGAGAAGATAGAACAGCCCTGGGGCGTCAGTGCCGGGCTGCGTTACAGCTGGTAATACACAAACATGGGGGAGGCACGATTGCCTCCCCTTTTTTATTGAGGGATTACTCCATGACAGGTTCCAGAAACCCCGCTTCCCCTTGTGAAGCCGACACTGCCAGGCCATCAGATGACAAGGCCCCATCACTCCCTCCCCCAAGAGTGCTGCAGTTGCTTCCCGATATCCCCGACGGCCAGCCCAACCTGCTGCCGATGAGCGCTACGCGCGAAGCGTTGCGGGTGGAGTTCGAGATGTGGAAAAACTCCGAGCCATCACCCGAATTTCCTGAAACACTCACCCTTTACTGGGATGGTACCTGGGTGGATAGCATAACCTGGGACAGCCAGGTCCTGCCCGAGGAGCTGTACATCCTGGCACCTGTCGAGCGCATGGGCGATGGCCAGCACACCCTGAACTACCACGTGGTTCTGGGCGATGGTAACGATGCCACCTCCCACGACCTGATCGTTACCGTGGACAAAGTGCCCCCCACGTTGCCTGGCATGAGCTTCATCACCTTCCCGCCAGAGGTGATCTCGGCCGGCGTAACCGACAGGTACCTCAAGGCCAACGGCGATGAACTCAAAGGCACCACCACTGCCTACGAAGGGGGCAACGCCGGCGACCTGCTGATCTGGTACTGGAATGAGCTGCCGGGCGGCAATAACGAGGTTGGCCGCAAAACCTTGAGCAAAGCAGAAGCCGGCCAGGCGCAGCAGATCAGCATCCCCGGCGCTGCCATACGGCTTGCCAAGGACGGCACGCGCTTTGCCTACTTCAGCATTCAGGCCCGCGCCCTGACGCCCGCGCAGAAGGGCAACGACTACCCGCTGACAACCAAGGCCACACCTGCGCCCCGTATACTCCCCCCACCCACTGTCAAGGAAGCCGACGGCGGCAGCAGCGGCAGCACGCTGAGGCCGATCCAGGCCATCTCCGGCGCGACCCTGCTGGTCACCGAGAGCGAGGAAACCATCGAACCTGGCGAAACCATAAAGGTGTACTGGGGCACACCGGGCTCGCGCGGCGCCTTTTCACCAACACCGACCGCGCCGGGCAAGCGCACCTATCACATACCGGCCCACAGAGTGGCCGAACAATCGGGCTACACCCTGACCCTGTACTACGAAGTGCTGCAACGTGACGGCGAGTGGGCCCCTTCGGACCCGCACACCTTGAAGGTCGAGGCGGTATCCAACATGCCGACACCGTCTTGCGACCAGGTCAACGGCGGGCAACTCAGCATCAAGCGGCTGGCGGATGGCACGGCAAAGGTAAGCGCCCAGGCGTGGCCGTTCGTTACCATCGGGCAAGAGGTGAAGCTGGAGTTGTATGGGCTCCAGCGTGGCTCCGGGGGGAACTTGCGCAGGCCAATCGGTACCACAACGGTTACCAGCAACAGCGGCGAAGTACAGATCGGCACTTTCACCAAAGCCGATCTCGAGTATTTCACCTTGAATCAGCCCTTGGAGATTCTGGCTTACGCCACTTTCGACGATTCACTAACCTGGCAAGCCTTTGCTGCGCTGATACCCCTGCTGGTTGAATGACGACAAAAAAGCGCGTGCCGGGCATACCGGCACCCGCTTTTCGGGCGGGAGGGTCAGCTCATGGGACGAATTTCGCGCACAATGTCGCCGGTTGACGAGACTTTCACCGTGCCAGGTAGGGCGCGGTCTTGCTCGGCTAGCGGAAGCGGGAGGATGAGATAACCAGCAAATTCCATATCAACGACTGGAATTGTAACGAGTGAATGAATCAAGACAAAACGCATGGTTGACGCAGGATCGGCCGTGTACAAGCCGCTAGTAGCGTCTATCTTGCCGGGCCCTTTCAAAATCTTCCACGTCGCAGATTGGTCCTTGTCGTTAACCGTTGCCCTACAGCTCACGGTGTTATTGGCATTCACCTCGTATTTGATCACATTCACGGGGTCAGACTTGCGGTTGACGATGTAGCTGGTTGCCGACTCTTTACCGTTGCTTACAGTCACTTCATCCACTACAAAAATGACGTTAGGGTCAGTGCCGAAGTTTGTCGATGGCGTATAAGTGACCGTGCTACCGGAGGTTTTATCGAGGCTGCCTTCTGTCCCCGTTTTCTTGACACTCCAGGTTAACTTTTCACCTTCTACACCTAAGGAACCTGCCTTCAACGTACGCGCGATACCCGAGGTGCTGTCAATTAACGGGTTAACATTAAGGGCGTTTTTAATAACGGTGACCAAGGCGAATGATTTATGGCCGGTTTTTTTGTGTTTAGCCATGATGCGCACATGCCTGAACAGTCCGTCAAGCTGACCGGCGGCCGGGGCAGTGTATTGCCCGTCAGGCGATATTTCCCCTAACTTTCCGCTACGACTTGGGTCGTCCAGAGACCACTCGATGTCTTCTTGATCGGGGGAAACCTTGAAGGTATGCGTCGCGCCCGCCAACAGGTTCACGCTCAGGGGTAGAATGCGAAATTCTGTCAATACTGGATTAACATCACCGATAACGTCACCGTCCAATACAAGACTACGCTTCTTAATATCGATTACTTCACCAAAATTAAACTTGACCAAATCAGCAAGTTTATCTAAATCTGCGGACACCTCAAGATCGGCTCTCAAGATCCCGCTTAAATGGTTAGAAAGTATGCGGAAAGCTTCATCGCCTTGAAGCCAATCGGTTATGTGCGCTCCCATTTTTTCAGCGACGTACCTGGCGTATCCGTCACTATCGGCAGGGTTCAAATAAGGATCACCGGAATCTGACACTTCAGCCAAACCCGTTGACTCAGCATCATCTTTTAAAAGTAACGGACTCAGCTCAATATCAGGCAACTCCCCTCTTGAGTAATCTGCTGTTACCAGCATCTTTTTATCTTCGATTATTGGATATTCCTCACGCAGAAAATTCCACAACTCCCCCCTCCAACCTTTACTCCAGAAGATAAATCGATCATCTCCGTGAAACGTGTAAAAGTCAAAATTCATTTTAAAATCAAAAGGCATGCCCTTAATCGAGAAACCAGTATCATCCAGCGTTCCCACCACCCTTCCCCCTCCTGGCGACACGATCGGGGCGAAACGCCATTCCTGCTCACACATCAGCCGGCCAATATCGCCTATAAGCACCGTCTCAGTACGAACAGCAATTTCTTTAAGGTTAATATCCCCCCTGATCATTTCTACATTTGTATATCTGCCTTTTGAATCCGGAGTACAGGAGTAAGTTTTTGCAGCATAAGTTCTCTTGAAGCCACCCTCCATCAGAGGGAAATATACATAATAGCGGTTAAGCCAAACCCGGGCAGACCCTTCTTCCGACAACATATAATCCCAGCTGTCATCAGGCAGCGTGCCCGCGGGCGAGGTCTCCAACTGAACAAAAATCAGCAAAGCCCCATCGTTCCCCTTCCCCGGCTTTCTCTGGGTTCGCAGTACCGCAGCTTTCGGTCGAAACCAAGGAATAGCGCCGAGCTCGATTTTTCCGACTGGATAAACGCGTTGTTCTGGCTTGAGCTTCCCGAACAAAATCTTGAAGAAATCGCCTCCCAGCTTCTGCTCTTCCGGCGACTCGGCAAACGTAAGTTCAAAGTCATCACTGGTACTTAAGTCGATGGATAAACCACCCTCAACACCCACAGCAATCGGTGTATCCTGCAACCTCAACTTGAATAGCAATTCAGGCCCTTGCAACGGGTTTATATACTCAATCGCCTGGGCGTACCACTGACCATTTATAAATTTTTGCGAGATTTGCGTGCCGCCTAGCACTTGCATACTCATTTCTGCCCTGGACTTTGAAATATCCAGTGATTTAAAATTGAGCACAGGCTCGCTCAACAAAAAACTTTCAATTTTATACCGCCACTCAGCACCACCACCTTCAATAACCCCACTTACAGGCGGCAGAAAACTGGATGCATTAAACCGTTGAACATACGCTTGAAACAGCAGTTGATTAACCTTCTTTCGATCCAGCCCAGCAATCATCGGCCAATTTAACAGATCGATATTTACTATTTTATTATCATTCAGCATGACTAGCCCCTTCTTGATGTAAACTCTTCTAAAAAGTCAATACGCAAAAAGGTTTTAAACCATGCAACAACATCCGCCTACTGGTAGTTTTATCAGGTGACCTTGGCATAACACACGGCTAAAATTGAGTCATTGAGGTCGCAGATAACCCACCCCGGCGTGATCCGTGGCGCCGCCCCAGCACCAAAATCATGGACCTGGACCCGAGCATGGCATCGACCGGGGGAGGGGCGAACATTGCTTGGCCCTGGGCTGGGAGGGCTTGGCGAGCCGACAGATGCAGACATCAGTCACAAGGCACTGATTGTTGGCAGGATAGAAAAAACGCAAAAAAAAACCACTCCTAAGAGTGGTTTTCTAGATTGGAGCGGGAAACGAGACTCGAACTCGCGACCCCGACCTTGGCAAGGTCGTGCTCTACCAACTGAGCTATTCCCGCATTGTGAAGCTTTACCGCTATCGGCGTGAAGCGCCCTGAAGACCTTCACCACCACTGCACCGCATAGACGCCACAGTATTTAAACTGGAGCGGGAAACGAGACTCGAACTCGCGACCCCGACCTTGGCAAGGTCGTGCTCTACCAACTGAGCTATTCCCGCATTTGGCGTCCCCTAGGGGACTCGAACCCCTGTTACCGCCGTGAAAGGGCGGTGTCCTAGGCCACTAGACGAAGGGGACACACAACACTTTTCAGTGCACCAGCACCTGAACCTCACGATCCAGACTGGATTTTTATTTCCTGCCCCGCCGTTAAGCGTTGCCGGAGAATTTGGAGCGGGAAACGAGACTCGAACTCGCGACCCCGACCTTGGCAAGGTCGTGCTCTACCAACTGAGCTATTCCCGCAATATGGCGTCCCCTAGGGGACTCGAACCCCTGTTACCGCCGTGAAAGGGCGGTGTCCTAGGCCACTAGACGAAGGGGACACGCTGCTGGCATTACTGCCTGCTTTCACTCCCTGCCGCGTTTCGCTGTGTGCTTTACGCTGCAAGTGGCGCGCATTCTATGGATGGTTCGAACAGGCGTCAACCCCTTTGTAGAAATTTATTTAAATCAATGACTTCCGGGTGGGTTGGGGTGCAGATCCGGGCTGAGTGGACGATAAAGAGAGCGGGGTGACCTGTACCGGCCCTTTCGCGGCTAAAGCCGCTCCTACACCGAACGCACCGCCCTCAGGCCTTGTGCAATCCTTGTGGGGGCGGCTTTAGCCGCGAAAGGGCCGGTACAGGCATATAGCCGCTGTTCGCCCCCAGGCAAACTCACTACACTCAAAGCTGTAATTCTTCTTCAATGAGGCATTAACGGTGACACCACTCCTGATCACCCTGCTCATCGTGGCGGGTATCGCGTTGCTGATCGTGATCGGCTACCTCAACAATGTGGTCGAGAACGGCAAGCTTGAGCGCGCCCGGCTGAAGATAGAGCTGGCCGACCGCCTGCGCCGTTGTGGCGAAATCACCGAAACCTTCCCCGGCCAGTTCATGACCCCGGCCCTTAAACTGCTGCTGACCCGCCTGGAACTCAACCTCAACCAGCGCCAGCTGACGCTGGACAAGCACAATGCCGCACTCAAGGCGCGCATCGCCGAACTGGAAGGGCTGATTGCCCTGGGCGAAAAGACCCCGGTCAACAACCCGCCCAACCCGATACAGACCGAGGTCAAGGCCAAGGACGTGCGTTTCCTGCTGGAGGCATTGCACAACCAGGTCACCCGCGCCGCCCAGGAAGGCTTCCTGCCCGCGCCCGAGGCCAAGCACTGGGTCAAGGAAATTCGGCATATCCTGGTGCTGCTGCACATCGAGTTCTTCAACAACCTTGGCCAGCAGGCCCTGCAGAACGGCCAGCCGGGCCAGGCGCGCCTGGCCTTCGAGCGCGGTGTGCAGTATTTGCGCAAGCAGCCGGAGCCGAAGGTATATGAAGAGCAGCTGACCTACCTGGAGAAATTGCTGGCCCGCGCCAACGCTCAGGTGCTGGACCGCATGGCCCCGGCCGAGGACGAGCAAAACGAGCTGACCGAAGGGCTCAAGACCGATGAGGAAGAGACCTGGAAGAAGAAGGTGATATACGACTGATGTTTAAGCCTGTACTGGCCCCTTCGCGGGGGAATACCCGCCCCCACGGCCCCCCCACCGGCGGAGGGGACAACGGGACCGGGGGGGGCGGCGGTATC
>NZ_JBDJLK010000045.1:0-43425 GCF_039673335.1 Pseudomonas sp. TWI929 | reverse complement strand
ATATATCCTTTTTTTTTTTTTCTTTTACGCGGTCACGCCCGCTCTTACTGTAAGGGCGGGGACCTTGGTGGTGCGGGCTTGCCCGCGAAGCTTTTGTATACAAAAACGCTTGATCTGTGGCATCCAATAGACAAAACGCATGGTCATGGCCGTGCCTTTTGCGCTGGCGTCTGAGAAAATGCCCGCACTATTTTTCCGGATGCCGACATGACTGCCCTGAAGAACGATCGTTTCCTGCGTGCACTGCTCAAGCAACCCGTAGACGTCACCCCGGTGTGGATGATGCGCCAGGCCGGCCGCTACCTGCCGGAGTATCGCGCCAGCCGCGCCAAGGCCGGTGATTTCATGAGCCTGTGCATGAACCCGCAGTTCGCCTGCGAGGTCACCCTGCAGCCGCTGGACCGCTACCCGCTGGACGCAGCGATCCTGTTCTCGGACATCCTCACCATCCCCGATGCCATGGGCCTGGGCCTGTACTTTGAAACCGGCGAAGGCCCGCGTTTCAAGAAGGTCATCAGCACCCCGGCCGATATCGAAGCGCTGCCGATCCCTGATCCGCAGAAGGACCTGGGCTATGTCATGGACGCGGTCAGCACCATCCGCCGCGAACTGAACGGGCGCGTGCCGCTGATCGGCTTCTCGGGCAGCCCGTGGACCCTGGCCACCTACATGGTCGAAGGCGGTTCGTCGAAGGACTTCCGCAAAACCAAGGCCATGGCCTACGACAACCCGCAAGCCCTGCACCTGCTGCTGGACAAGCTGGCCCAGTCGGTCACCAGCTACCTCAACGGCCAGATCCTTGCCGGCGCCCAGGCTGTGCAGATCTTCGACACCTGGGGCGGCAACCTGTCGGCGGCGGCCTACCAGGAATTCTCCCTGGCCTACATGCGCAAGATCGTCAGCGGCCTGATCCGCGAGCACGAAGGGCGCAAGGTGCCGGTGATCCTGTTCACCAAGAACGGTGGACTGTGGCTGGAAAGCATCGCCGAAGCGGGTGCCGACGCGCTGGGCCTGGACTGGACCTGCGAGATCGGCGATGCCCGCCGCCGCGTGGGTGACAAAGTGGCCCTGCAAGGCAATATGGACCCGACGGTGCTGTACGCCAAGCCGGAGGCCATTCGCCAGGAAGTGGCGCGTATTCTGGCCAGCTATGGCAAGGGCACGGGCCATGTGTTCAACCTCGGCCACGGCATTACCCCGGAAGTCGATCCGGCGCATGCTGGCGTGTTCATCAATGCCGTGCATGAGTTGTCGGCGCAGTACCACCAGTGAATTGATCGCTGAAAACAGTAAGCCCGGCCATGTGCCGGGCTTTTTGTTGCATTAAGTTTTAATTCAGCGATCGTCGCTAATCTGGTCCCATCGAAACCGAAACAGGACCCGATCCTCATGAAAGCACGTTACCTCGCCCTGATCCTTGCCCCGCTGTTCAGCACTGCTGCCCTGGCGGCTGGCTACACCGGCCCTGGTGCGCAGTCGGTCACCACCGTCGCTGCTGCCAACGATGCCGCCGATGACACCCCGGTGGTGCTGCAGGGCTTCGTGACCAAGAAGATCAACAACGACGACAAGTACGAGTTCAAGGACAACACCGGTACCATTACTGTTGAAATCGACGATGAAGACCTGCCGCCGACACCGTTCAATGACAAGACCAAGGTCAAGTTGACCGGTGAGGTGGAGAAGCACCTGATGAGCCGGGAGGTGGATGTGGATAGGGTTGAGATCATCAACTGAGCCACAGGCCACTTCGCGGGTGAACCCGCTCCCACAGGTACAGCGCCGCCCTCGGATGTTGCGCGGTCCCTGTGGGAGCGGGTTTACCCGCGAAAGGGCCTCAAGCAGTTTTCGGCGGTAACTTGCTCAGGCGCAACGCCACCAGCAACGCCACCGCCAGCAAGCTGCCAATGAACAGCCCGATGCCATTCCAGCCCCACTGGTGCCAGAACACTCCGCCCGCAGTACCAGCCACGCTCGACCCGGCGTAGTAGCTGAACAGGTAAAGCGACGACGCCTGCCCCTTGGCCTTCAACGCCCGGCGGCCGATCCAGCTGCTGGCCACCGAGTGCGCGCCAAAGAAGCCGAAGGTAAACACCAGCATGCCAATGATCACCACCGCCAGCGGGCTGGCCAGGGTCATCAGCAAGCCGCCGGCCATCACCACGATACTGGCCCAGAACACCTTGCGCCGGCCCAGCTTGTCGGCCAGGGCGCCGACCTGCGCGGAGCTGTAGATGCCCGACAGGTACACCACCGACAGCAAACCGACCAGCGCCTGGTTCATGTGGTACGGCTCGGCCAGCAGGCGGTAGCCGATGTAGTTGAACAAGGTGACGAAGGCGCCCATCAGCAGGAAGGCTTCAAGGAACAGCCAAGGCAGGCCGGCATCCTTGAAGTGCATGACAAAGCCATCCAGCAGGCTGCGCGGGTTCATCATCTGCGGGCGGAAGTTGAGTGATTCCGGCAGCACCTTCCAGAACACCAGCGCGGCCACCAGGGCCAGGCCGCCGATGGTCAGCATCGCCGTGTGCCAGCTGACGAAGTCGATCAGCACGCCGGTTATCAGCCGCCCGCTCATGCCGCCAATCGCGTTGCCGCCGATGTACAGGCCCATGGCCAGGCCGATGTGCTGCGGGTGGATTTCTTCGCTCAGGTAGGTCATCGCCACCGCAGCCAGGCCACTTAGCGACAGGCCCACCAGGGCGCGGGTGGCCAGTACCAGCTCCCAGCTCGGCATCACGGCGCTGGCCAGGGTGGAGAGGGCGGCGCACACCAGGGCGAACACCATCACCGGCTTGCGCCCGATACGGTCGGAGATGGGGCCGGTGATCAACAGGCCGAACGCCAGCATGGCGGTGGACACCGACAACACCAGGCTGCTCTGCGCCGCGTTGATGGCAAATTCCTTGGACAACAGCGGCATCATCGGCTGCACACAGTACAGCAGGGCGAAGGTGGCGAAGCCGCCGCTGAACAGCGCCAGCACGGTCTTCATGAAGGCGGGGGTGCCTTTTTCGATCCACATCTCGTTCAGGGGAGCAGCTTCTGGCTCGGCAGGAAGGGGGGCTACAGCAGTTTTCACGGCGGGTACCTCGGGCGCAATGAAAAAAGCATATAGCTGGCTAATGATTAGATCCAATATATTGTTCGACCTATTTAAGACGTTTTTCGACCTGTTCGGAGCCGATCATGGAACTGCGCCACCTGCGTTACTTCATTGCCGTGGCCGAAGAGCTGCACTTTGGCCGCGCCGCCCAGCAGCTGGGTATTTCCCAGCCACCGCTCAGCCAGCAGATCCAGGCGCTGGAGCAGGAGTTGGGCGCGCGGTTGTTCGAACGTACCAATCGTCGGGTCGAGCTGAGCGAGGCGGGCAGGCTGTTCCTTGAAGAGGCACGCCAGGTGCTGGCGCAGGTCGATAAAGCCGCAGATGTAGCCCGGCGCGCTCAGTTGGGCGAGTTGGGCGAAATGAAGATCGGTTTTACCTCGTCGGCGCCCTTCACTTCGAAGATTCCCAAGGCCATCCACGCCTTTCGCCAGCGCTTTCCGGCGGTGCACCTGAACCTCAAGGAAATGAGCAGCCGGGATGTCGCCGAGGGGGTGTTCGACGAATCCATCGAAGTGGGGCTGATGCGGCCGATGCCGTTGCCTGAGGGGTTGCTGGCCACCGAATTGTTTCGTGAGCCGCTGGTGGCGGTGATCAACGCTTCGCATCCGCTGGCCGAAGGCACTGAGCAGGGCGTGCACATGGCGGCTCTGGCCCATGAGCCGTTCGTGTTCTTTCCGCGCAGTTATGGGAGTGGCTTGCATGCGCAGTTACTTAGCCTGGCGCGCCAGGCGGGGTTCAGCCCGCATTTTGCCCAGGAGGCGGGGGAGGCGATGACCATCATCGGCCTGGTGTCGGCGGGGCTGGGGGTATCGGTGCTGCCGGCCTCGTTCCAGCGGATGCGCATTGAAGGGGTGGTGTACCGCACCTTGCTCGACGAAGGGGCCACGTCGGCGGTGTGGCTGGTGCAGCGCGAGCGCGGTGGGTCGGCAATGGCCAGGGCGTTTGCCGAGTTGGTCACTGGGCAGGCCTATGAGTGACAGGCGGCCTGTGCAGGCCACACGGCAAATGGCACTGGCCATTGCTGCGGCGCCGCCACATACTCGGGCATTCGTTGAAACACGGAGGTCAATCATGCGGCGCGTGGTGTTCAATCAGAAGGGTGGCGTGGGCAAGTCGAGCATCGCCTGCAACCTGGCGGCGGTCAGTGCCAATGAAGGCTACCGGACCCTGTTGATCGACCTGGATGCCCAGGCCAACTCGACCCAGTACCTCACCGGCCTTACCGGCGAGGACATCCCCATGGGCATTGCTGACTTCTTCAAGCAGAGCTTGTCGAGCGGGCCGTTCAGCAAGAAGAACAAGGTCGATATCTACGAAACCCCGTTTGACAACCTGCACGTGGTCACGGCTACTGCCGAGTTGGCCGACCTGCAGCCCAAGCTGGAGGCCAAGCACAAGATCAACAAGCTGCGTAAGTTGCTGGACGAGCTGGACGAGGATTACGAGCGCATCTACATCGATACCCCGCCCGCGCTTAACTTCTATGCGGTTTCGGCGCTGATCGCTGCCGACCGTGTACTGATCCCCTTCGACTGCGACAGTTTCTCGCGTCAGGCCCTGTATGGCCTGCTGGCCGAGATCGAAGACCTCAAGGAAGACCATAACGAAGACCTGATGGTCGAAGGCATCGTGGTCAACCAGTTCCAGTCCCGCGCCAGCTTGCCGCAGCAGATGCTCGACGAACTGCTGGCCGAAGGCCTGCCGGTGCTACCGGTGTACCTGGGCAGCTCGGTGAAGATGCGCGAATCGCACCACGCCAGCCTGCCGCTGATTCACCTGGAGCCGAAGCACAAGCTGACCCAGCAGTTTGTCGAGTTGCATGATTTGCTTGAGGAGAATGGTTGAAGATCATCAGCGCCTATGAGATCGAGCGCCGCGCGGGCGGCGCTCAATCTCATAGGCGCCACCTCGCTTAAGGTGTTCGCCTGGTTGCCCTGATGCAGTCCGAAGTGGAGCAAATATTCTGAATATTAAGTTGATTCGAACTGACGACGATCTTCGAGCAGCGTTCCAGCGACTTGAAGCAATTTTTCAGGCAGACGCGGCTACGCAGGATGGTTTGGAAAGGGATGAACTCGTCACCGCAATAGAGCGATATGAAGATGCGCATTACCCTATCCCAACAGAGCCCTAAACCCCCTGCCCACGCAGCCACTCCAGCAACGACTGGAGTGGAAACGCCCCGGCCTGGCGGCTGACTTCGCGGCCGTTCTTGAACAGCAGCAGGCTGGGGATCGAGCGGATGCCCAGTTGCCCGGCCAGGTTGCGGTTGGCTTCGCTGTCGAGCTTGGCCAGGCGGCAGCGGCCGGCCAATTGGCGGGCGGCTTGTTCGAAGGTGGGGGCGAAGGACTTGCACGGGCCGCACCAGTCGGCCCAGATGTCGACCAGCAGCGGCAGGTCGCCCTTGATCTGGCTGGCGTAGTTGGCTTCGCTGAGCTCAAAGGAGCTGCTCAGCAGCACATCCTGTTTGCAGCGGCCGCATTTTGGTGAGTCGCCCAGGCGCTCGGCGGGCAGGCGGTTTAGTCCGTTGCAGTGCGGGCAGGGAATAACCAATGGGTCAGACATGTTGTTACCTCGAGATTTTTGGGGCTGCTTTGCAGTCCATCGCGACACAAGGCCGCTCCCACAGGGTTCGGCGTTAATCAGGAAGAACAGCTGATTTCCAGGTGCTTGCCCCACTCCGGCGGGCGCTCGGCATAGGCCTGCATTCCGGGCTGTTCTTCAAAGGGCTTGGTCAGCACCTGATGCAGCCGCCGCACTTCACTGTAATCCCCCGCTTCTGCCGCTTCGATGGCTTTCTGCGCCAGGTAGTTGCGCAGCACATACAGCGGGTTCACTGCATGCATGCGCTCTCGCCGCCCGTCGGCATTCCCGGACTCCCGGTCGCAACGGGCCAGGTAATCGGTGCCCCAGGCATCGAAACCGGCCAGGTCGATGAAGTCGTCGCGCACCACTTTCAATGCATCGGTGACGGGCTGCTCGCCCAGCTTGCGGAAGAACAGGTTGTAGTCCACACCGCCACTCTGCATGCGCTGCAGCAGGCGCTCGACCAGTGCCATGTCGTCGTCCTCGGCGCTGGTCAGGCCCAGGCGCCGGCGCATCAGGTCCAGGTAATGGGCCTGGTACAGCGGCAGGAACAGACCCAGCGCCTCCTTCAGCGGCTCCACTTCGATCACCGTGGTCAGCGCCTGGGCCAGCGCGCTGAGGTTCCAGTGGGCGATGGGCACCTGGTTGGCGTAGCTGTAGCGGCCACGGTCGTCGGAGTGATTGCAGATGAAATTGGCGTCGAAGTCGTCGAGGAAGGCGTACGGGCCGAAATCGAAAGTGATGCCGAGGATCGACATGTTGTCGGTGTTCATCACCCCGTGGCAGAAGCCATACGCCTGCCAGCGGGCGATCAGTTCGGCATTGCGCTCGACGATGGTGCGGAACATGGCCAGGTAGGGCTGTTCGGCATCGCGGCATTCGGGGTAGTGCTGCTGCAGCACGTGGTCGATCAGTACCCGCTGCTGTTCGGGCTGCTTGGTGTAGTAGAAGTACTCGAAATGGCCGAAGCGCACGTGGCTCTGCGCCAGGCGCGTAAGCATGGCGGCACTTTCACGGGTTTCGCGCCACACCGGGGTACTGGAGCCTATCACGCACAGCGCGCGGCTGCTGGGGATGTTCAGGGCATGCAGGGCTTCGGAGGCGAGGAATTCGCGGATCGACGAGCGCAGCACGGCGCGGCCGTCGCCCATGCGCGAATAGGGCGTCTGGCCGGCACCCTTGAGGTGCAGGTCCCAGTGTTTACCGGCGTCGTTCAGTACTTCGGCCAGCAACAGGCCGCGGCCATCGCCCAAACGTGGGTTGTACGAGCCGAACTGGTGGCCGGAATACACCATCGCCCGTGGGTCGGCTTCTTCCCACAGCTTGTGGCCGCTGAACAGTTCGGCGAACAGCGGCAGCTCGGCCTGTGCCGGGTCGAGGTCGAGCAGGGCCATGGCCGACTCGCTCGCTACCACCAGGCGCGGGTCTGCGATGGGTTCGGGCAGCACCTGGGTGGAGAACGCGTCGCCCAGGCGGGCGAAGCGGTTGTCGAAGGTGAGTTGGTCGAGGGCTTTCACGGGGCCGGCTCCTGGGTATCGGTGGCAAGGGGCCGCTTGGCGGCCCTTCGCGGGTGAACCCACTCCCACAGGGATGATGTTGAGCCGGAAAGCGGCGCGGTCCCTGTAGGAGCGGGTTTACCCGCGAACGAGGGCGAAGCCCTCGCAAGGTATTCGCACAGGATAAAGTATTCGAGCCTATTCAGGCCGAAGCAGTGCCATCCAGTTTCGGCTGTTCCATCGGAATCAATTGCTGCTTGCCGCCTTTCGGGTCCATCAGGAACACCTCGACCTGGCGTACCGAGATCTTGATGTCGTGCGCCTTGAACTCACGGCTGATGTAGCGGTTGAGCTCGTCCAGCGTCGGGTTGCGGTCACCCAGGTCGCGTACGTGCATGCGCAGCTCGTGGTCCAGTGAGCTTTCGCCGAAGTTGAGGAAGTACACGATCGGCTCGGGGTCCTTGAGTACCCGTGGGTTCTCATGCGCGCCCTTGAGCAGCAGGTCGCGCACCAGGTCGAGGTCGGAGCCGTAGTCGATGCCTAGCTTCAGCGTCACCCGGGTAACCGTGTCGGTCAGCGACCAGTTGATCAGCTGGCCGGTGATGAAGGTTTTGTTGGGGACGATGATGTCCTTGCGGTCGAAGTCGGTGATGGTGGTGGCGCGGATGCGGATCTTGCTCACCGTGCCGGACAGGTTGCCAATGGTGATGGTGTCACCAATGCGCACCGGGCGCTCGAACAGGATCATGATGCCGGAAATGAAGTTGGCGAAGATTTCCTGCATGCCGAAGCCCAGGCCTACCGACAGCGCGGCTACCAGCCATTGCAACTTGTCCCAGCTTACCCCCAGGGTCGACAGGGTGCTGACGATACCGATGCCGACGATGATGTACGACAACAGCGTGGTGGTGGCATAGGCGCTGCCCTGGGCCAGGTTCAGGCGTGACAGCACCAGCACTTCCAGCAGGCCTGGCAAGTTGCCAGCCAAGGCGAAGGTAATACCGACGATCACCAGCGCGCCAAGCAGGTCGCCGAGGCTGATCGGCACCATGCTGGCAGCGGCACCGGTGCCGCTGGTGTACTCGTACAGGGTGAAGTTGTTGAGGTAGGCAAACACCGAGATCAGGTCGGACCACACCCAGTACAGGCCGGCGATGAAGCCGCCGAGCAGGGCCAGGCGGATCAGGCGCAGCGACTGCTGGTTGACCTGGTCGATGTCCAGCGTGGGTTCTTCGGTAATGACCTCGCCATCCAGCCCTTCCTTGGCCGCCGCACGCTTGCTCAGTGCACGCTGGTAGGCCAGGCGCCGTGCCGCCACCGACAGGCCGCGCACGAATGCGGCCTCGATCACCAGCCAGAACAGCAGCAGGTAGAGGGTGTAGATCAGTCGGTCGGTGAGCTTCAGCGCGGTGTAGTAGTAGCCGAAGCACACGGCGACGAACAGGGCGATGGGCAGGGCGGTGAACGCCACGCCCACAGCCCTGCGGAACAGTGAGGTGTCGCGGTGTGCCGGGCTACTGAGCAGCAGGCGGCTGAGCAGCCAGGCCATCAATGCGTAGCAGGTCAGTACCACGCCGATACCCAGCACGTCGTCGGCCAGTGCAGAAGGCTGGTGTTCGGCCACCGCCACCACGCCGACCAGCGCCAGCACCACGGTGCCCAGGCGGCGTACCCAGCCGCGCAGGAACTCGACCTGCGGCTTATGCCAGCGGAAGTGGATTTCCGCCACGCCGCCAGGGGCGAGGATGCGGTAGGCGGTGTAGAACACCAGCCAGGCCTGGGCCAGTTGCCAGAGTGCGGCGCCCAGGTTGGCGTTCTGCCCGCGGGCGTCGATCTGCAGGGCATAGCTGCACAGCGCCAGGCCCAGGCTTACTGGCATCGCCAGCAGGATGTTGATGAGGATTGCCTGGGGCGTGTGCCACTGGCTGTCACGGCGGAAGTGGCCGATGTCCTGATGGACTTTGCCCAGCCGTTGGTACAGGTATTTGCGCCGCCACAGCAGGGCGCCGATCACCAGTAGCAGTGGCAGGAACAGCAACGGGCGCTGGCTGAGGCCGTCGGCCAGCTCTTTCAGGCCTGAGCCCCATGGCAGGTTGGCGACCTGGTCGGCCAGGCGCTCTGGCACATAGCGCAGCCAGTCCCAGTCCAGCGGTTTGTTGCTGGGGATCCAGAACATCTGCTCGTCGAGAGTGGTGCGCAGGCTCTGCGCGGTGCTCAGCAGCTGCTTCTGGTTCAGTTGCAAGGTGATCGATTCGTTAAGCAGTGCCGACAGCTCGCGGTTCAGCCGTTCCAGCAGGTCGCTACGGGTGATGGCCACTTCCAGCAGGGCCTTGCGCAGCTGTGGGGTCACCTCTTCCTGCGGCTGGGCGGCCAGCAGCTTGTCGACGTAGGTGACCGGGCTGCTCATCTGCTCGCGTTGCTGGTTGACCTCGAACTGGTACAGGCGGGTGTCGGCGATCTGGTCGGCCAAGTCGCGGTCGACCTTCAGGTGCGGCAGGGTCTGCTTCTGCTTGTAGAGGATCTTCGACAGCAGCAGGCTGCCCTTGAGCACGTTGATCTGCTCATCCAGCGCCTGATCGGCCTGGGTCAGGCTGTCGAGCTGCTGTTTGCTGCGCAGGTTCTGCTGGGTCAGTTCGTTGAGGCGGTCGGTACTTTTGAGCAGGTAGTCGGAGAGCTTGAGGTTGACCGCGCTTTCGGTGGCCAGCAGGCTGCTGCCGCCAGCCTTCTGGGCTTCGATCGACTGCTGGGTTACCGCCTCCTGGGACTGGGCCAGACGCTTGTCGTTGATCAGGGTCTGCAGGTCCTGGATTTCCTGCTCCAGGCGCGCGGCGCGCTCGATCAGCAGGTCGTGGCGGGCGTTGCCCAGGTCTTGCAGCAAGCTGTTGCCGGCCAGTTCCTGGCGGCGTAGCAGGGTCAGCGCGTTGAGCGAGGCGAGTTCGGCATTGAGCTGGTTGCGCTGATCGGCGGTGATCGGTTTGCCAGCATCTTTGCCGGTCTTGAGGATGTTGTTGATCTGCTGGGTGCGTGCCTGGCTGTTGCTGATTTCAGCCTGGGCGCGTTCCGGGCGGGTTTGCGAATTGATGATCAGGCTGTTGGCTTCGGACAGCGCCTTTTGCAGCTCGCCCTGTTGGGTGTTGCGCTCGCTGAGCATCTGCTCGAGCTGCGGCACTGTGAGGTTGGCGTAGCGCTGGGCCACGGGCTGCGCCTTGCTTTCCTGGAGCCTGGCGAGTTCTTTCTGGCTGTCACTGGTTTCTTTGGGGGCACCGGTCAGCTGCTGCTTCAGCGCAGCGAGTTTCTTCTCGTTGTCTTCCTTGCTGGCCAGCAGGCTCAAGGTTTGTTCAAGCACCTGCTGCAGGGCCTTCTGGTCGGCTTCGGGCAGCTTGCGCTCGGCGATCTTGTCGAGGCTGTTCTGGATGCTGGCGGTGGTCGGGGCTTCTGCCGCGTTGGCGGCAAAAGTGAGGGACAGGCACAGCCCGAGCAGGGCTGTGCGGAGGTACACGCGCAGGGACATAGGCAGACTACTTGTGGATCCGGCAGAAACGAAGTTTAGAGGAACAATCCTGGTCCGGGTCGCGTTCCTTCGGGGAATCTGACGCCTACTTTCTGGATCTTGTTCCCGTCCATGGTGGCCACGGTCCAGATCGTGCCATGCCATTCGACCTGGTCGCCTACTACTGGAGCGCCTCCGACCTTCTGTCGGATGAACTGCGCCAGCGGCATTTTCGCGTCCAGGCCGTCGAGTTTCAGGCCATATAGCGCTGCCACCGCGCCAAGTTCGGCATCGCCTTCGAGCACGAAGTCGCCGAAGAAACGCAGGTCCAGGCCTCGCTGGGGGGCCTGGCTGAACAGTTTGCCCAGGGCCGGCAGGTTGTGCTCGTGGCCGATCACGCAGAGCATGTCGTTGACTTCCAGCACGGTACTGCCCGAAGGGTGTAGCAGTTGCTCGTTACGGAACAACGCGGCAATTCGCGTGCCTTCGGGCATTTTCAGCTCACGCAGGGCGGCGCCGATGCACCATTTTTCCGCACCCAGGCGGTAAACGAACATTTCCCACTCGCTGGTGACGTGCACTTCCAGGGCGGAGCGGGAGATGGGTGCCGGGTCTGGCGGAACGGTAACTTTCAGCAGCTTGGCCATCCACGGCAGGCTGGTGCCTTGCACCAGCAGCGACACCAGCACGATGAAGAAGGCCAGGTTGAAGAACAGTTGGGCGTCCGGCAGGCCGGCCATCAGCGGGAACACCGCCAGGATGATCGGTACTGCGCCGCGCAGGCCGACCCAGGAAATGAAGCCTTTTTCCCGGCCGTGGAAGGCCTTGAACGGCAGCAGCGCAGCGACCACCGACAGTGGCCGCGCCACCAGGATCATCCACAGCGCCAGGCCCAGCGCCGGCAGGGCGATGGGCAGCAGGTCGTGGGGCGTGACCAGTAGCCCCAGCACCAGGAACATGCCGATCTGCGCCAGCCAGGCCATGCCGTCGAGCATGTGCAGGATGCCGTGGCGGCTGCGGATTGGCTTGTTACCTAGCACCAGGCCGCACAGGTAAACGGCGAGGAAGCCGCTGCCGTGCAGGGCATTGGTCAGCGAGAACACTACCAGGCCGCCGGCGACGACCAGAATGGGGTACAGGCCGCCGGCCAGGTTGATGCGGTTGACCAGTTGCAGCATCAGCCAGCCGCCGCCCAGGCCTAGCAGCCCGCCGATGCCGAACTCGCGCAGCAGGTGGGTGAGCAGGCTCCAGTGCAGGCCGGTCTGGCCGCTGGCGATCATGTCGATCAGGGTGACGGTGAGGAACACTGCCATCGGGTCGTTGCTGCCCGATTCGATTTCCAGGGTGGCGGTAACCCGTTCGTTCAGGCCTTTGCCGCCCAGCAGCGAGAAAACTGCTGCGGCGTCGGTGGAGCCGACGATGGCGCCGATCAGCAGGCCCTGGATCAGGCTCAGGTTGAACAGCCAGGCGGCGACCAGGCCGGTGAGGGCGGTGGTGATCATCACCCCGACGGTGGCCAGCGATAGCGCCGGCCACAGCGCTACGCGAAAGCTCGCCACCCGCGTGCGCAAGCCGCCGTCGAGCAGGATCACGGCCAGTGCCAGGTTGCCCACCAGGTAGGCGGTCGGGTAGTTGTTGAAGATGATGCCGCCACCATCGACACCGGCGACCATGCCGACTGCGAGGATGATGACCAGGATAGGGATGCCCAGGCGCGACGACAGCGAACTGACCAGGATACTTGCACCCACCAGCAATGCGCCGATCAGGAACAGGCTGTTGATGGTGCTTGCATCCAAAGGCAGGTACTCCGGGACAGCGGGGAAAGGAACTCGATAGCATCTCGCTAGCAGGTCGCGTGCCAATCGATTCTAACCTGATGAATTGGCAGCATGTAAAGCGTTTCTGCAGATGTGCAAAAGGCACCGCGGTGGGTGCCTTTTGATGTGTTGCCTATGCGGGCCCTTTCGCGGGTGAACCCGCTCCTACAACGGCCCTTGAGGGCGGTGCGGGCTTACGCCTGCTTCACCTCACGCATCGGCTTGCCTTTCACCGGCGCATCACCTGCCACGTAGTACTTGGCGGTGCTGCGCGGCAACGGCTTACGGCCACGGATCTTGTCCGAGATTTTCTCGGCGATCATGATCGTGGTGGCGTTGAGGTTGCCGGTGATGATCAGCGGCATGATCGACGCATCGACCACACGCAGGCCTTTCATGCCGTGCACGCGGCCTTCGCTGTCGACCACTGCCATGTCGTCGGTGCCCATCTTGCACGAGCAGGACGGGTGGAAGGCGGTTTCGGCGTGCTCGCGGATGAACTTGTCCAGTTCTTCGTCGGTTTGCACGTGCGCGCCTGGGCTGATCTCGCGGCCACGGTACGGGTCCAGCGCCGGCTGGGCCATGATTTCGCGGGTCAGGCGGATGCCGTCACGGAATTCCTGCCAGTCCTGCTCGGTGGACATGTAGTTGAACAGGATGCTCGGGTGCTGGCGCGGGTTCTTCGACTTGGCCTGGATGCGGCCACGGGCAGGCGAACGCATCGAGCCCATGTGCGCCTGGAAGCCGTGTTCCTTCACGCCATTGGAGCCGTTGTAGTTAATCGCGACCGGCAGGAAGTGGTACTGAATGTTCGGCCACTTGAATTCAGGGCGGGTACGAATGAAACCACCGGCCTCGAACTGGTTGCTGGCGCCGATGCCGGTGCCTTTGAACATCCACTCGGCACCGATGGCCGGCTGGTTCCACCACAGCAGCGATGGGTACAGCGACACCGGCTGGGTGCAAGCGTATTGCAGGTACAGTTCCAGGTGGTCCTGCAGGTTTTCACCAACGCCCGGCAGGTCGTGCACCACCGGGATGTCGAGGCTTTCCAGCAGGGCGCGCGGGCCGACGCCGGAGCGCTGCAGCAACTGTGGCGAAGCGATGGCGCCGGAGCTGACGATTACTTCCTTGCGAGCGCGGGCTTCAACGCGTTCTTCGCTGTCACCGACCAGGTAGGTCACACCAACGGCACGCTTGCCGTCGAACAGCACGCGGTCGCTGAGGGCGTGGGTGACGATGGTCAGGTTCGGGCGCTTCTTGGCCTGGTCCAGGTAGCCACGGGCGGTGCTGGAACGGCGGCCGTTCTTGGTTACCGAGCGGTCCATCGGGCCGAAGCCTTCCTGCTGGTAGCCGTTGAGGTCTTCGGTGCGCGGGTAACCGGCCTGCACGCCGGCTTCGACCATGGCGTGGAACAGCGGGTTGTTGCCGGCTTTCGGCGTGGCCACGCTGACCGGGCCTTCGCCGCCGTGGTAGTCGTTCGGGCCGATGTCGCGGGTTTCGGCTTTACGGAAGTACGGCAGGCAGTCGAGGTAGGTCCAGTCTTCCAGGCCTGGCAGTTCTGCCCAACCGTCGAAGTCCATGGCGTTGCCGCGGATGTAGCACATGCCATTGATCAGCGACGAGCCACCCAGGCCCTTGCCGCGGCCACATTCCATGCGGCGGCCGTCCATGTACGGCTCCGGGTCGGTTTCGTAGGCCCAGTTGTAGCGGCGGCCCTGCAGCGGGAAGGCCAGGGCGGCTGGCATCTGGGTGCGGAAGTCGAAGCGGTAGTCGGGGCCACCGGCTTCCAGCAGCAGTACGGTAACGCCGGCGTCTTCGGTCAGGCGGGTAGCCAGGGTGTTACCGGCGGAGCCTGCTCCGACGATGATGTAATCGAATTCTTGGGACATGGAAGTACCCTCGTGTTGGCGGTGATCAGGGAGCGGAAACGCCCGTGCACGGCGGCACGGGCGTGGCTGGACAGGGCCTTAGAAGACCGAGTTGTAGCCGCCCAGCTCGACCTGGACCGACTTGATGCGAGTGTATTGAGCCAGCGAGCTGATGCCGTTCTCACGGCCGACGCCCGACTGCTTGTAGCCACCCACCGGCATTTCGGCCGGCGATTCACCCCAGGCGTTGATCCAGCAGATACCGGCTTCCAGCTTGTGGATGATGCGGTGGGCACGGGTGATGTCGTTGGTGCAGACACCGGCGGCCAGGCCGTATTCGGTGTCGTTGGCACGACGGATCACTTCTTCTTCGGTTTCGTAGGTGAGGATGCTCATCACCGGGCCGAAGATCTCTTCCTTGACGATGGTCATGTCGTCGCTGCAGTCGGTGAATACGGTCGGGGCGACGAAGGCGCCCTTGGCGAAATCACCTTCGGTCAGGCGCTCACCGCCGCACAGTACGCGGGCACCTTCTGCCTTGCCCTTGGCGATGTAGCCGAGCACGCTTTCCATGTGCTGGAAGCTGACCAGCGGGCCGAAGTTGGTGTTTTCGTCTTCTGGGTTGCCGGCACGAATGCGGGCAACGCGCTCGACGATCTTGGCTTCGAAGGCAGCCTTCATTTCAGCCGGGATGAACACGCGGGTGCCGTTGGTGCACACCTGGCCCGAGCTGTAGAAGTTGGCCATCATGGCGATGTCGGCGGCCTTGTCCAGGTCGGCGTCGGCGCAGATGATCAGTGGCGACTTGCCGCCCAATTCCATGGTCACTTCCTTGAGCGACGAGCTCGAGGCGCTGGCCATGACCTTCTTGCCGGTGGTGGTACCGCCGGTGAAGGAAACTTTTTCGATGCGCGGGTGCTCGGTCAGCCAGGTGCCGACTTCGCGGCCGCTGCCGGTCAGGACGTTGAATACGCCGTTCGGCAGGCCGGCTTCGGTATAGATCTCGGCCAGTTTCAGGGTGGTCAGCGAGGTGACTTCCGACGGCTTGAAGATCATTGCGTTGCCTGCGGCCAGGGCCGGGGCGGATTTCCACAGGGCGATCTGGATCGGGTAGTTCCACGCGCCGATACCGACGGTCACGCCCAGCGGTTCGCGGCGGGTGTAGACGAAGGACGATTCGCGCAGCGGGATCTGTTCGCCTTCGATGGCCGGTACCAGGCCAGCGTAGTACTCCAGCACGTCGGCGCCGGTGACGATGTCGACGTAGCGGGTTTCCGAGTACGACTTGCCGGTGTCCAGGGTTTCCAGCATGGCCAGCTCGTCGTTGCGCTCGCGCAGGATGTCGACGGCGCGGCGCAGGATGCGCGAACGCTGCATGGCGGTCATCGCGGCCCAGACTTTCTGGCCACGCTCGGCGCTTTCGACGGCTTTCTCGACGTCAGCCTCGGTGGCACGTTGCACGTGGGCGAGGACTTCGCCGGTAGCCGGGTTGATGGCTTCGAAAGTGGCATCGCTGCCAGCGTCGACGTAAGCGCCATCAATGTAGAGTTTTTGCGTTCCGAAACGGGCCATAGTGTCCTCGCAAGTGCAGTGTGTGGTTTGGCTTGCGCGTCACGCTCCTGCCGGGTTGGCAAGGGCCGTGCGCGCTTGGTCAGCGGCCTGGTCGTTTGTGCCCAGGGTGTGCTGCTTAGCCAGTTGTAGATCCATGTATTCGTAAGCAATCCGTATCGCCTGGTCGGTGTCGAATGCATCACCCGACAGGGCGCCACGCAGCCACAAGCCGTCGATCAGGGCTGCCAGGCCGCGGGCTGCCTTGCGCGCATGGTAGAGCGGCAGGGTGCGGCGGAACTGGCAGCACAGGTTGGAATACAGGCGGTGGTCGTTGATCCGCTGCAACCTGTGCAAATCGGGCTGGTGCATGCTGGAAGCCCAGAAGGCCAACCAGGTTTTCATTGCCGGGCCGTTCACCTGGCTGGCATCGAAGTTGCCCTCGATGATCACTTTCAGGTGGGCGCGCGGGCTGTCGTCCGTCAGGGCCTGGCGACGTGCTCTAACGCCCTCGTTGAGCATGTTCATGATGTAACCCATCGTCGCTGCGATCAGGCCGTTCTTGTCCTGAAAGTAGTGACTGATGATGCCGTTCGACACACCGGCCAAACGGGCAATCAGCGCAATGCTGGCGTCCCCCAGACCGACCTGATCGACCGCCTGCAACGTGGCTTCGATCAACTGCTGGCGGCGGATGGGTTGCATACCGACCTTGGGCATCTTGCTATCTCCTCAGGCCTGCGAGCAGACGACGGGCGGCTGACTCGGCGAAGGCCAGTCTATTTTGTTTTGATTGAACGTTCAATCAATAAAGAATAAGCTCTGCGACAATTTGTGCCATTGACAGTTTTCAGGCGGTCGAGAAGGCACGGATTGACACCCCAGGAAATCGCGTAACCCCCGGAATACAAGGCGTTGACGGGCAAGAGCGATGCGAAATGCAGATTCTGCCGTACGGTCTTTGACCCTGCGGCGGGCCCTTGGAGCGGGCGGGGTGATCTGTGACGAATGCGCGCACCTCAGCTGAGGTGTGGCATTTTCAGCAGGCCACCTGTCTGTTTTTTGCAACGTATCGATTCGGGATCACGGTTTCCAGGGTGCTTTTATAACACCTGATGCAGTGGGGATATTCCACCAATTGCTCGGGAAAGACTGATTAGCCTCCACAGCCGTACTGCCCGGAGCATTCGTGCAATGAGTTCTGCCTCACTTACCAAGCCCCCCGCCGAGAGGGTACGGGTCAACCGCGTGGTGTTTTTCACCTCCGCGCTGATGATCCTCGTTCTGACTGCCTTGTTGATCGCTGTACCCGAAACCGCCGGCCAGGTGCTGGGCGTGGCCCAGAAATGGCTGACGCGCACCTTCGGCTGGTACTACATGCTGGTGATCTGCGGTTACCTGCTGTTCGTCGTCTACCTGGCCTTCTCCGACTACGGCAGCCTCAAGCTGGGCGGCAAGGACGACCAGCCTGACTTCAGCTACGGCGCCTGGGCCGGCATGCTGTTCTCCTCCGGTATCGGTATTTCGCTGCTGTACTTCGGTGCTTCCGAGCCGCTTGACCATTACTTCAACCCACCGGAAGGCACCCCGGCCAGCCTCGAAGCTGCGCGCCAGGGCCTGCAGCTGACCTTCCTGCACTGGGGCCTGCATGGCTGGGCGATCTACGCCCTGGTCGGCCTGGCCGTGGGTTACTTCGCCTACCGCCACAACCAGCCGCTGGCGCTGCGTTCGGCGCTGTACCCGCTGGTCGGTGAGCGTTGGGTCAAGGGCGCTGCCGGCAATGCTGTGGACATCTTCGGCATGTTCGTCACCTTGCTGGGCCTGGTGACCAACCTGGGCATCGGTTCGATGCAAGTGTCGTCCGGCCTGGAATACCTGTTCGGCATGGACCACAGCAAGACCAACCTGCTGGTGGTGATCCTGGTCATGGCCGGTGTGGCCACCGTGGCGGCGGTTTCGGGTGTGGAAAACGGCATTCGCCGGCTGTCCAACCTGAACATCATGCTGTTCAGCGGCCTGTTGATCTTCGTGCTGCTGGGCGGCGAAACCCTGCACCTGCTCAATGGCTTCGTGCAGAACGTCGGCGACTACCTGAACGGCATCGTGCTGAAAACCTTCGACCTCTATGTGTACGAAGGCGAGGCCGGCAAGTCCGAGCGCTGGCTGGGCCTGTGGACCGTGTTCTACTGGGCCTGGTGGATTTCCTGGGGTCCGTTCGTCGGCATGTTCATTGCCCGTATCTCCAAGGGCCGCACCGTGCGCCAGTTGGTAATGGGCGTGCTGCTGATCCCGCTGGGCTTCACCCTGGCCTGGCTGTCGATCTTCGGCAACACCGCGTTGGACCTGGTGATCAACCAGGGCGCTGTGGAACTGGGCAAGACCGCGCTGGAACAGCCGTCGATGTCGATCTACCAGCTGCTGGAATACTTCCCGGCGGCGAAGATCGTGATCGGTGTGGCGGTGTTCGTCGGCTTCGTGTTGTTCCTCACCCCGGCCGACTCTGGCGCGGTGATGATGGCCAACCTGTCCTGCAAAGGCGGCAAGGTCGACGAAGATGCCCCGCACTGGATGGTGGTGTTCTGGTCGGTGGTCATCACCCTGGTCACCATCGGTTTGCTGTTTGCCGGTAACTTCGAAGCCATGCAGACCATGGTGGTGCTGGCAGGCCTGCCGTTCTCGGTGGTGCTGGTGCTGTTCATGTTCGGCCTGTACAAGGCCATGAAGCAGGACGTGGCGGTCGAGCAGGAGCGCGCCGAACTGGCCGCCCGTGGCCGTCGCGGCTTCAGCGAGCGCCTGACCCAGCTGGAGCTGCAGCCGACCCAGGCCGTGGTGCAGCGCTTCATGGACAAGCAGGTCAGCCCGGCGCTCAAAGACGCGGCCGCGCAGTTGCAGACCCTGGGCTTCGAGGTGGAAACCCGTGTGGGCCAGTCGCGCAACATGATGGGCCTGCGGGTGATGATGGAAGAGGGCAACCCGTTCGTTTACGAAGTGAGCCTGGACGGCTACATGGCTGCGCCGAGCGAAGCACCGGTGGAAGGCGAGCCGGAAGTGCGCCAGCGTTTCTATCGTGCCGAGGTTTACCTGCACGATGGCAGCCAGGAGTACGACCTGATGGGCTTTGCCCCAGAGCAGATCGTGCGTGACGTGCTGGACCAGTTCGAAAGCCACCGCCAGTTGCTGGGGCGTGTTTACAGCTGATTGTTGCAGCGCTGGGGATGACACCTCGGCTTCGAAGGGGATGGCGCCAGCCCCGATGCTGGCGCCACCTTTGCAGCAGCTGCACTCCCGCGACTGCTGTTGACCTGATCTATCTACCACGTTGCCTGGGCACTTATGGCCTAGGGTCGGCATCCCTTCAACAAGGATGCCCATCATGCCCAACACCTCTGCACCATCACTCGACTTCAAGTCGCTCGTCGCGTCTCAGTTTTCCAGCCGTCCGACTCTGCGCCAGGTCGCCAGCAAACGGATCATGGCGTTGCTGCACGAGTACTACCCACTCCTTGCCAGTTACCGTCCTGAGCTTACTGATGCTGATCGGCTGAAAGTGGCGACGCCACCTGCCGATGGAGGTTTAGTGAAAGTGCGCCCGCTTGTCGATGTGGTTCTACAGGCCTACCTCGATCACACGGTGCTGGATTTTGCCCCGCTGGGCATCTATCCACAGTTCCTGATGCTCGACCAAAAGCGCTTTTTCGTGAACCCGGATCCGTTTGCAAGCGCGCCAGGAGACAAGATAGAACTTGAAACATTGACCCAGCCGCTCAATGAGCTTGTCCTGGCGTTGTACGTCTATTTCAGCCAGGCCCTGATTGATTACTGGCGCGCACCAGGCAGCGTGGGGGTCAGTCGCGATCGCTGGCTGCAGCAAACCATCAAGTCGGCCTTGCTGCAGAACCTGCCGTTACAAGGCCTGGATGCTCAGCAGCAAGCCTGTGTTCTTGGTCTCTTGCAGGGTGGGGAAAAGCGGCCATCGATGTACCTGCTGCAGCTTGAGTCGACCGCTCACGGCCAGACAACCCAGAGCTTTCTGAGCGACCTGTTCATATACGGAAGTTGGGACCAGCAGGAAACGGTGCTTTGGTGCAAGCCGTCGGGTGTCATCTGGGCTTACCGCGGGTTCGACGAACTCGGGCTTGCCCTGCAGCGCGAACATGGCGAGCAGACGGGTTACGATAGCCTGGTCTGGCATCGTCATGAACTGGAAGGTGACCCGTTCCCCCAGCTCACGGCGATGCTGCAAGAGTGCATGCTTCAGAACGTACTCAACCTCTGGCGCCTACCCCTCGCCAGCATTGCCGACCTGGAGCAGGCTTGCCATGCCTGTACCGAGCCTGCGCAATGGTTCATCGAGGGTTACGCCGCTCAGCCCGATGTGAAAGGTAGCCTGCCGCCCTGGTTGTCGTCTCTCCCTGCCCGGGACAGCTTCGCGTACCAGGTCGGGCTTTTCGAGTTGGCACTGGCGCAAGCGGAGTCTGGCGGTATTGGTGCGCTGGACGGGGTGCTTAACCTGTACGACTACGCCAGCCAGCGGCTACGCCGTGAGTTGTTGGCGGACCATCCGGTTGACGCCAACTACTTCCCGGACGACCTGCAACTGGAGCTGACATCGGCCGTGGGCGTGCCGGGTGGCGCGGCCATAGGCACCGGTGACGGCGTGGTGACCAGACGCAGCGTCAGCCTTACCGAGTTTGCGATCGCCAACCTTAGCTCCCTGCAGGGGGCGACGATCACTGCCATCTTCCATCGTGACGGGCAGCTGATCATGGACTGGCTGACCGCCGACTACGTCAAAGCGCTGGTCACGCGCGTAGATATCGGTCGCAACTACCCAGCCTATGTTGCCGAGCAACTCAACGAACCGAAGGGACTGGAACAGCGTGTCATCCGGTTCGGTCGCGAGTGGCGCTGTTCGTTTTTGCTCAGTGCCTTGCAGGCAAAGCGTGACGGCAAGCTCGGTGACGCCAGCCTGCAGGCGATCTGTGACTATTGCGCAGGGCATATCGACACTGATTTGCCTGCCAGCATGCTGATGCCGTTTGCTCTGCGGCGCGAACCGCTGGGCAAGGACTACGACCTGGTACGTGGCATGTATGTGTTGTTCAACGCATCAGCTGGCTGTGTGGTGCTGTACCGGCCGCTCTACGGCGAAGCGGCGATACGTGAATTCGACACAATCGGCTCGATGATGAAGGCGGTACGCTCGGAAACGAGCCTGCAAACCAGCATGCTGGACTGGATGTCGCCGCAAGTACGTCCGGTATATGCCCACGGTGGTTTCAGCGAGCCGCATCTGGGGCGGCCTATTGTCGATACATCAATACTCCCGGCACCCGTTTCGCCAGCGCAATTCTGGCCACGGTACTGGCGCACCGAAGTAGACCTGCAGCTCTACGCTGCCAATCGTGATTTGCTGGTCGAACTGGCCGAGCGCAATTCGGTGTCGAATGCCGAAAGCCGCTGGGCAATCCTTACGCGAGGTGCCTGGCTGTTGTTCGATGTGGCAACCTTGCTGTTGCGCGGCCCGGTGGCCTCCGCGGCGTGGCTGGTTCAGATGTTCAGCGTAGCAAGTGCCGATATCCAGGCCATTCGCGATGGTAGCCCGTTCGAGCGTTCTGCTGCAGTCGTCGACATGCTGCTCAACCTGGTCATGGTCGTTAGTCATGCGCATGCGCCGAGGCCTGTTACCGGGGCGGCCGTAGACCGCCGGCCTGCTGCGGCCTGGCCTGAGGGCCTGGTGCCAGAGCCGGTGATACCTTCAGGGACGCAGGCAGCTTCGCTAAAACCCGGAGAGGTGTATTTGCCAGGGAGTCCAGGGATGAAGCAGACGCTGCTGGACTTCTCTTTTGTGGGTGGTGAAGGCTTCAATGTTTTACCGATCGAGCAGCGCAAGGCGCTTGAGGCCATGCGCTCGGCCGTAGTGCTCGATGGCGTAGTGCCGGAAACGACAGGCCTGGCCGCTGGTCTGTATCACCACGGCGGCCAGTATTACGCAGCATTGCGCGGCGATAACTACAGGGTGGCCGTCGACGAGCAAGGCGTTCGTATCATCGATGCTCACGGCAAACCAGGGCCTTGGTTGCAGGAGGTAAACGGGGCATGGCGCATCGATGGCGGCCAGCGCTTGTTGGGTGGAATGCCGAAAAGCCGGGTCCAGAAGCAGCGAGAAGCAAACAGCGCTCAGGAAGAGAAGATCAGAGAAATGGACAGGGAAATGGTAGAGCAGCGCCGGCCTCTGTCAGACACCTATAAAATGCATTTCGACAAAGTCGAGGAAACGACAACAAAAATTGAAAGCTTGCAGCAAGCCGGTGGTCGCGAAGAAGAACTCAGCCTGCAGCTACAGCTCAGGAGGGCTCAAAGGCAATACCTGCTCAACGATACGAAAGCACTGATCGATCACGATATCGCTCACGAAGAAATACTGAAGCAACTTGGCGCAGTCAGGCTGTCCAGTGCAGATATGACGCAGGCGCTGGCCGAGCAACGCAGCATCATCAGGGAGGGGGTGGTCGCTACCTGCGAGTATCGCTACAACCTGCTGGCCACAATGATCAATGAGGAAGACATCGCCAGCCAGCGTAACGCCATCGCGGTATTACCCGAGACCGAGGAGGAAATACAGCAGTATCGACGGCTGGTCGATTCTCTGGAGCGGGTCCGGAAGTGGGGCGCCGACCTCGTTTCATTGGCGGCCCAATTCGACCCGCTGCTTGAAAGCACGCTCAACGATAACGATATCGTGTTCAGGGACAACAACGGGCGGGTGACAAATAAACACGCCGAGCTTGGTCTGATAATCAGACAGCGCCGTTTGAACGCTGTTGACCTTGAGTTCCGGCTGCTGGAGAACCTCGGTGAACTGAGTCTGGATCGTTTAAAAGGGACCAGTGAAGCGCAGGTGGCAGATTACGACGAACGGCTGGTTGGGGCTGCGCTGCGCAGTGCCGGCAGTGCACATGGTGATCTGGCTAGCAGCATCTCGGATGAGGAGCGGGGGGCTGTACTAAGTGATGTGATCAATGCGTATGAAGAAAGCATCGGTCGCGCCGAGTACTTGGCAAGCAGCCAGCCTATTGAAATTCGCCTGGATAAGCTGGAATTGTTCCTTCAGGTGTTGCGCAAGCTCAAATCCCGGGCAGTCGAGGAGCTTTCAGCCATCGAGCGTGAAAAGGCCTCGGTCGAAGTGCGCCCCCAGCGTACGCCTGTCTACGCCCCTCGCGGCGGTACTCGTCGTGTCGTCAAGACCCACCAGGGACATAATGTGGTGGGTGTTGAGTCTGTGGACAACGACGGCGTTGCAGTAGTTCAACAGAAGGACAGCTACGACAACGTCATCAGGACGTTCCGTCGCCAGAACAGCCAGTGGCAAGAGGTGGGCGCGCTTGATAGGGAGGAGCCGGCGCCTATACCGACGCCTCTGCCGAAAGTGCTGCGAAGAAGAATCAGGGAGCTGATTGGCAAAGTCGACGATACCGTTAAAACAGCCCAGCGCTTTTTGAGCAACGATGAACCGCTCGGCTTCGCCACCATAATCGATCAGCATGTTGCTGACCTTGAAAAGGCTTTGTCCTATTTACCCCGCAGCGGCACAGATGCAGACCTGGCAGCGACGGGTAACACAGCCATCAGGAGGCTAGAGAACACCAAAGCCGAGTTTCTCAAAGCCTATTACCTGACCACGAAGACACCGACCTTGAATGCATTGAAGTTTCTCCACCGTGCAGGGGAAATCAGCATCTTGCGAAGTGAGCGGCGGGTACAGCTATCGGTAGCCGACTACCTGGATGTCTATGAGGTCAAGCGGATATCCGGTGGGCCGCTATGGGAGGCGCACTTCCATTATCCTGCAGAAAACAGCACTGACCGGGACTTCCTTAGGGGGCACCTGAAGCTGTGGAGCCAGCGCAAGTTGGGGCTGCAGGCCCAGTTGCGTGCGGCGAGGCGTAACGAGGTGCTGAATATCTATCGCGGGCAACTGCGTGCAGAGGATGTCGAGGGTATCATCCCGTTCACATGACGGTCGTCAACGGTTGCTGTAGCGGCCATGCTTACCATGCGCAGGCATGGCCTGATTGCTGCGCTCGGCGATCATCTGTGGCAGTTTGACCAAGGTGATCCCTTGGCTTTTCAAGCGTGGCAGCTCGCGTGCCAGCACTTCGAGCGTCTGTGGGTAAGGGTGCCCGATCAGCACCGCCGAACCTTGCTTGCGCGCCAAGGCAATACCCTGCTGCAGCTGCCCGGTAATTGCCTCGGTGGTGCGCACGTCATCGAGAAACACATCGCGCGAAACATGCGCCAACCCTAGTGCCTGTGCTTCGGCTGCCGCCACCGTGGCGGCACTGGTACGGCTGTCGACGAAGAACATATGGCGCCGCTGCAATTCGGCCATCAACCAGGCCATCGGTTCGCGCTGTGCTGTCATGCGGCTGCCCATGTGGTTGTTGATGCCGGCAGCGTAGGGCACCTTGAGCAGCGCAGCGTCCAGGCGCCGGGCCAGTTCATCGATGGGTAGGCCGGGGTGCCAGGCGTAGGGCCCGGTGGCCGGGTCCATGGGCATGTGCAGTATCACCGTCTTGCCGGCTTTGTGCGCCTGGCGGGCAAAGTCGGTGGCGTGCGGGGTGTCGGGCATGATTGCCATGGTCACTGGGCCTGGCAGGGCCAACGTGCGGCTGTCACGCTCGGGGCTCTGGCCCAGGTCGTCGATGATGATGCTCATGTAGGCCTTGCCAGCCGGCGCCGCTTGCGCGACCCCGGCCAACAGGCAGAACAACAGACACAGCAGATAACGCATGGGGTGGATCAGTCGCCCTTGGTGATGTTCAGGCCCTTGAGCAGGCTCAGTGCCTGGCTCAGCTGGAAGTCGTCATCCTGCGGGCGCTCCTTGCGCTTGCTGCTGCCGGTTGGGCGGTCGGCACCGCCGTTGCCGTTGCCCAGGTGGCCCTGCAGGTCGGCTTCCTTGAAGTTGTCGGTGTCGGCTTCGGCAGTGAGCTTGGCCGGGCGCACTTCGATGTCGGGGACAATGCCCTGGGCCTGGATAGAGCGGCCATTGGGCGTGAAGTACAACGCGGTGGTCAGCTTCAGCGCTCGGTCGTTGGCCAGCGGCAGCACCGTCTGCACCGAGCCTTTGCCGAAGCTGTCGGTGCCCATCAGCACGGCGCGCTTCTGGTCCTGCAGGGCGCCGGCGACAATCTCCGAGGCCGAGGCGCTGCCGCCGTTGATCAGCACCACCAGTGGCACGCCGTCGCTGGCATCGGCCGGGTCAGCGGAGAAACGCAGCTCGGAGTTGGCGATGCGGCCCTTGGTGTAGACGATCAGGCCCTTGGTCAGGAAGTGGTCGGCCACTTCCACTGCCGATTGCAGCACGCCGCCCGGGTTGTTGCGCAGGTCCAGCACCACGCCGCGCAGCTTCTTGCCGTTGTCCTTGCGCAGCTTGGCCAGGGCCTTGCCCACTTCGTCGCCAGTCTTGACCTGGAACTGGGTGATACGGATGTAGCCGTAATCGTTCTCCAGCAGCTGGCTTTTTACGCTCTTGACCTGGATGACCGCGCGGGCCAGGGTCACGTCAAACGGGTTGCCGCCATCGCGCACCAGGGTCAGGGTGATTTTCTCTCCAACTTTGCCGCGCATCTTGTCGACCGCTTCAGTCATGGTCTGGCCGCGGGTCGGGGCACCGTTGATTTTGACGATCAGGTCGCCAGCCTGCACGCCGGCACGCGAGGCCGGAGTGTCGTCGATTGGCGAGACCACCTTGATGAAGCCGTCTTCCTGGCCCACTTCGATGCCCAGCCCGCCGAACTCGCCGCTGGTGCTTTCCTGCAGCTCCTGGAAGTCCTCGGGGCCGAGGTAGGCCGAGTGCGGGTCAAGGTTGCTGAGCATGCCCTTGATGGCGTTTTCCAGCAGGGTCTTGTCGTCCACCGGTTCGACGTAGGCCGCCTTGATGCGGTCCATGACCTCGGCGAAGGTGCGCAGCTCTTCCAGCGGCAGCGGCGCCTTGGCGGTTACCTCGGTGGCCGGGACTGCGGCGGCCTTGGCCGGCTCTGCGGCAGTGGCCAGGGGCGCGCCGACCGCCAGGGCGATGGACAGGGCCAGCTGGGTGAGACGAGGCGAGTGCAGCATGTCGAACGAACTCCTGATCCTGTAAGCGCTCCCTGGGGAGCATCGGCGTAGCACTCAGGCTACCCCGTATAAATTGACTAGCCCCGGCACCACTGCGAAGGGTCGGTCGGCCGGCCCTGTTGGCGGATGGCGAAGTACAAGCCTGCTGCGTCCTGGCCACCGCTGTCGCCAACGGTGGAAATGGCTTCACCGGCCTTGACGATATCACCGGCGCTCTTGAGCAGGCTCTGGTTGTGGCCGTACAGGCTCAGGTAACCGTTGCCATGGTCCAGAATGACCAGAAGCCCGGCGCCGCGCAACCAGTCGGCGAACACCACGCGGCCGCCATGCACGGCGCGTACCTGGGTGCCTGGGTTGGCGCTGATCATCACCCCGTCCCACTTGGCACGGGCATCGCTGCCGCGGGCATCACCGAAGCGTGCCAGCAATCGACCATTGACTGGCCACGGAAGTTTGCCCCGTGCAGCAGAAAAAGCGCCGCCGTAGTTCGCGCCGTCGCTGGAAACCATCGGGCCGAGGGTAGTACGGGCCTTTTTCGGCGGCTCTACAGGCTCGGCGGTCTCGCGGGCCCGGTCGCGGGCAGCGGCGGCGGCCAGGGCTTCCTGCTGGCGGCGCTTTTCTTCTTCCTGCTTCGCCAGCAAGGCCTTTTGACGTGCCTCTTCAGCCTCGCGGGCCTGGCGGGCCAGGGTTTCTTCGATGGTCTTGAGGACTTTGGCCAGGTCGGCCTGATCCTGCTCGCGCGATTGCAGCTTCTGGTCGCGGTCTTTCACGTCGCTGTTGAGCTTGGCCAGTACCTGCTGGCGCTTGCCGCGCTCGGTTTCCAGGGCCTGGCGGCGGCTGTCGAGGTCGGCACGCTGGGCCAGCAGCTGTTGCTGCTGGGTGGCGCTTTCCTGCTCGACGTTGGCCAGTTGGCGCAAGGTTTCATTGAAGGTGCGCAGTTGCTCCAGGCGCGCCTTGCTCAGGTAGTCATAGTAGGTAAGGGTGCGGGCGAACTTTTCGGGGTTCTGCTGGTTGAGCAGCAGCTTGAGGTATTCCTCGCGGCCGTTCTGGTAGGCCGAACGGGCCTGGATGGCGATCAGTCGCTGTTGTTCAACGCGGGCGCTCTGGAGTTTTTTTTTCTCGGTATCAAGGCGCTCCAGCTCGCCCTCGGTCTTTTTTAGTTCTTGCTGCAGTGCCTCCACCTGCTTTTCGAGGTTGCCGATGTCGGTCTCGGTGGCTTTGAGGTCCTTTTGCACACCGGCCTTTTCTTCCTGGAGCTTGCCCAGCGTCTTCTTGAGCTCGGCAATGTCCTGGCGGGTGGCGTCCAGTTGCTGCTGGGTCTGTGCACGCTCATCGGCGAAGGCCGGGCTGAGCAGGCAAGACAGGGCTAGGAGGATCAGGGCGCGAAGCATGAGGTTTGGCGTACCAAGGATGGAGACTGGCCTAGTATGCCCGCGCGGGCGGGCAAAAAAAACGCCTCGCTGCGGGTGCGGCGGGGCGTTTGTCTGGAATTCATGTGTTATCGGGGGCTGCTGCGCAGCCCGATCGCGACACAAGGCCGCTCCTACAGTCATCACGCGGTCCCTTGTAGGAGCGGCCTTGCGTCGCGATGGGTCGCAAAGCGGCCCCCTTCAACACCAGATCAGGCATCAACCAGGATCGAAGTACCGGTCATTTCCACCGGCTTCTCCAACCCCAGCAGCTTCAGCATGGTCGGCGCCACATCAGCCAGCACGCCGCCATCACGCACTTTCACATTGCGCTTGCCCACATAGATGAACGGTACCGGCTCGGTGGTGTGCGCGGTGTGCGCCTGGCCGGTGCACTCGTCTTCCATCTGTTCGACGTTGCCGTGGTCGGCGGTGATCAGCGCTTCGCCGCCGACCTTGTCCAGCGCTTCGACGATGCGGCCAACGCAGGTATCCAGCGCTTCGACGGCCTTGACCGCTGCTTCGAACACGCCGGTGTGGCCGACCATGTCGCCGTTGGCGTAGTTGACCACGATCACGTCGAAGCGCTGCTGCTCGATGGCTTCGACGATGCGGTCGGTCACTTGCGGGGCGTTCATTTCCGGCTGCAGGTCATAGGTGGCGACCTTCGGCGACGGGATCAGGATGCGCTCTTCGCCTTCGAACGGCTCTTCGCGGCCGCCGGAGAAGAAGAAGGTGACGTGGGCGTACTTCTCAGTTTCGGCGATGCGCAGCTGGGTCTTGCCATTCTTCGCCAGGTATTCGCCCAGTACGTTGTTCAGGCTGGAGGGTGCAAAGGCTGCCGGTGCCGGGATTTTCGCCGAGTACTGGGTCAGGCCGATGTAGGCCGCCATCTTCGGCAGGCGCGCACGGGCGAATTCAGTGAAGTCCGGCTCGACAAATGCGCGTGACAGTTCGCGAGCACGGTCGGCGCGGAAGTTCATGAAGATCACGGCATCGCCGTCTTCGACCTTGACCGCTTCGCCAATGCGCGTGGCCTTGACGAACTCGTCGCTCTCGTCGCGGGTGTAGGCCGCTTCCAGGCCGGCCAGGGCGGTGTCTGCAGTGTATTCGGCGGCGCTGTCGACGATCAGGTTGTAGGCGGCGCTGACGCGGTCCCAGCGATTGTCGCGGTCCATGGCGTAGTAGCGGCCGATCAGGCTGGCGATGCGGCCCTTGCCCAGCTTGGCGAAGGTGGCGTCGAGCAGTTCGATGGACGACTGCGCACTGCGTGGCGGGGTGTCGCGGCCATCGAGGAAGGCGTGCAGGTAGATCTTGTCGGCACCGCGCTGTGCGGCCAGTTCGGCCATGGCCACCAGGTGGTCCTGGTGGCTGTGTACGCCGCCATCGGACAGCAGGCCGAGGATGTGCACGGCCTTGCCGGCACCGGCGGCCTTGTCCACAGCGCCGGTCAGTACCGGGTTCTCGAAGAACTCGCCGTCGCGGATGGCCTTGGTCACCCGGGTGAAGTCCTGGTAGACGACGCGGCCTGCGCCGAGGTTCATGTGACCGACTTCGGAGTTGCCCATCTGCCCGTCCGGCAGGCCGACATCCATGCCTGAGCCAGAAATGAGGCCATGCGGCAGGGTAGCGCGCAGGCGATCATAGACCGGCGTATTGGCGGCATAGATGGCGTTGTGTTCGGGGATTTCGCTGTGGCCGAAGCCATCCAGGATGATCAGGACCAGGGGTTTGGGCGTACTCGTCATCAATCAAACTCACGGTTGTTCAAAGATGATAAAGAAACGCATTTTAGGGCAAATGCGCCACCCACGGCGAATATTCGTCCCATTCCCCCGACCGGCGCACCTGTGATAGCAACATGAAGGTGGCTTTGTCGCCGGCCCACCGGGCTTTGGTGGCACCAAGGGGCTGTGTATACTGGCCGGCATTTTCAATCGCCTGGAACACCGCTGATGGTTGCTCACCTGATTCAATTCGCGACAGATCACTACATCCTGGTTGCGATCTTCCTCATTCTGCTGGTCCTGCTGCTCATCAATGAAATCCGCCGTGGCGGCCAGAGCCTGAGCAATGGCCAGCTGACTGCACTGGTCAACGCCGACAAGGCGCTGGTGATCGACATTCGCCCGGCCAAGGAATACTCCGCCGGTCACATCGTCGGTGCGGTGAACATCCCGCAAGACAAGCTGGCCACCCGCATGACCGAGCTGGAAAAGCACAAAGAGAAGACCCTGATCATCGTCGATGCGATGGGCCAGCAGTCCGGTACGCACTGCCGTGAGCTACTAAAAGCCGGTTACAACGCCGCCAAACTGAGCGGTGGCGTTTCCAGCTGGAAAGCCGATAACCTGCCCCTGGTGAAGTGATATGAAGCCCGTCATCGTCTACTCCAGCGACTACTGCCCCTACTGCATGCGCGCCAAGTACCTGCTCGAGAGCAAGGGCGTGGCCTTCGAGGAAATCAAGGTCGACGGCAAGCCGCAGGTTCGCGCCGAGATGAGCCAGAAGGCCGGCCGTACATCGGTGCCGCAGATCTGGATCGGCAGCACCCATGTCGGTGGATGCGATGACCTCTATGCCCTGGAGCGCGCCGGCAAGCTCGACGCGCTGCTGGCGGCCTGATTTGCACTGCATTCAAAAACATTAGGATAAGGATCTGCCATGACTGACCAACAGACCAACGGCGCTGCTGCAGAAGACAACAGCCCTCAGTTCTCCATGCAGCGCATCTATGTGCGCGACCTGTCGTTCGAGGCCCCGAAAAGCCCGCAGATCTTCCGCCAGACCTGGGAGCCGAGCGTTGCCCTGGACCTGAACACCAAGCAAAAGGCCCTGGATGGCGACTTCCACGAGGTGGTGCTGACCCTGTCGGTTACCGTCAAGAACGGTGACGAAGTGGCCTTCATCGCTGAAGTGCAGCAGGCCGGTATCTTCCTGATCAAGAACCTGGACGCGGCTTCGATGAGCCACACCCTGGGTGCGTTCTGCCCGAACATCCTGTTCCCGTACGCCCGTGAGACCCTGGACAGCTTGGTGACCCGCGGTTCGTTCCCGGCGCTGATGCTGTCGCCGGTCAACTTCGACGCCCTGTACGCGCAAGAAATGCAGCGCATGCAGGAAGCTGGCGAAGTGCAAACCGTTCAGTAATCGCTGCCGGTATCAGGAAAGCGCCTCTCGGGGCGCTTTTTTGTTGCCTGTGCCGGCCCATTCGCGGGCGAGCCCGCGAATAGGCCAGCACAGGCGATAATCAGCTCCCGGCAAACCCATTCTGCCGCCACGCCTCATACACCGTCACCGCCACAGTATTGGACAGGTTCAGGCTCCGGCACCCCGGCCGCATCGGCAGGCGCAGGCGCTGTTCGGCCGGCAGGCTGTCCAGCACCTCGGTTGGCAAACCGCGGCTCTCTGGCCCGAACAGGAAGGCATCGCCTGGCTGGTAGGCCACTTCGTGGAACGGGTGCGAGCCCTTGGTGGTAAAGGCGAACAGCCGCGGGTTACCCAGGCTTTCCAGGCATCCAGCCAGGCTCTCGTGGCGCTTGAGCGTGGCATACTCGTGGTAGTCCAGCCCCGCACGCCGCAGGCGCTTGTCATCCAGTTCGAAGCTGATGGGTTCGATCAGGTGCAGGTCGCAGCCGCTGTTGGCGCACAGGCGAATGATGTTGCCGGTATTCGGCGGAATTTCTGGTTGAAAAAGGATGACGTGAAACATGCACGGCTCCAAGCGTGAAGATGACGGGCATTCTACCCCTGAACCGGACGTGCGTTCGAAGGCGTTCCCGCGGGTAATGTTGTCCTTGGCGATTGTCGGCTTGATGGTGGGGCTGATGATTGGCCGCCTGACCACGCCCGACGAGCGCGAGCTGCAGCAGGTGGAGGTAGTGCAGGACGGCCTGGCGCTGTGGTTCAACGAAGAGCCGCAACTGCATGGCGAGAATGTGGATGGCACCGTTGCATTGCTGTTCCAAGCCCAGGGCAAGGTTCAGCAGGGGCAATTGAGCCTGCAGGGCAAGCCGGTGAGCTGGCGGGTGCAGAAGAGCAAGGAAGGTTTGTTGCTGACGGTGGTGGCTGCGCGCCCCCTGCACGGCGAGTGGGCCGGTGCAGAGGACGCGGGGCGCTGGCGGGTGCAGGTGAAACTGCACGAATAAAAGAGGGGATTTCCCGGCCTGCCTGTACCAGGGTCCCCAAAAGGGCTACGGCGTACTGCGTGTAAAGGGGGGATGGCCCGGCCTGCCTGTACCGAGGTCCCCAAAAGCGGCGGTGCTGCAAATAAAAGAGGGGTTCACCCGGCCTGCCTGTACCAGGGCCCCCGAAACGGGTTATGTATGAGTTATTGCAGGGGGCGTGCCAGTTTTGCAAAACCCGCGAATACTGGGCTTTGAGGGGGATTTGGCCGGGTTTGGAGGGGATTTGTGCCTTGAGGCGGTGCGTTGGGCACAGGATCGGTGCATCGGAAGGCTGAAATAGCTGGGGCCGCTTTGCGGCCCATCGCGACACAAGGCCGCTCCTACAGGTAAACGCAATCTCCTGTAGGAGCGGCCTTGTGTCGCGATAGGGCTGCGCAGCAGCCCCAGAGATCTTGTGGGTTAAACTAGAGCTCAGTGCTCATCACCTTCCTCTTCATCCCCCCCAGCCACATTCATCCCCAGCTCCTTGATCTTGCGCGTCAGGGTATTGCGCCCCCAACCCAGCAGCAGCGCGGCATCCCGGCGGCGCCCGGCAGTGTGCTTGAGCGCCGTCTCGATCATGATCCGTTCAAAGCTCGGTACCGCGCTGTCCAGCAGGTTGGTCTGCCCACGCGCCAGCGCCTGGTCGGCCCATTGGCGCAGGGCCTGCTCCCAGTTGGTCACCGGCGCGGCGTCCTGTGGCAGGTTCAGCAGCTCGGGCGGCAGGTCGCCGATCAGTACCTCGCGGCTGGAAGCCATGACGGTGATCCAGCGGCAGGTGTTCTCCATCTGCCGCACGTTGCCTGGCCATGGCAGGTTGCGGATGAACTCTTCGGTCTCCGGCTTGAGGATTTTCGGCTCCACCGCCAGTTCCTGGGCGGCACGGGCGAGGAAGTGGCGGGCGAGGGCGGGGATGTCTTCGCGGCGGTCGGCCAGCCGTGGGATGTGAATGCGGATCACGTTCAGGCGGTGGAACAAGTCCTCGCGGAACTTGCCGGCCTGCACCAGCGACTCAAGGTTCTGGTGAGTGGCGGCGATGATGCGCACATCGACCTTGACCGGCACATGACCGCCCACGCGGTAAAACTCGCCATCAGCCAGCACCCGCAGCAGGCGGGTTTGGGTGTCGGCTGGCATGTCGCCAATTTCGTCGAGGAACAGCGTGCCGCCATCGGCCTGCTCGAAGCGGCCGCGGCGCAGGTTGGCAGCGCCAGTGAAGGCGCCTTTTTCATGGCCGAACAGCTCGGACTCCATCAGGTCCTTGGGGATGGCGGCCATGTTCAGGGCGATGAACGGTGACGCCGCGCGCGGGCTGTGGCGGTGCAAGGCATGCGCCACCAGCTCCTTGCCAGTACCCGATTCGCCGTTGATCAGCACGGTGATGTTGGAGTGGCTGAGGCGGCCGATGGCGCGAAACACCTCCTGCATGGCCGGTGCTTCGCCGATGATTTCCGGGGTGCGCGCCAGGTTCTGTGGCACGTCCAGCCCTTGTTGCTCCTGGGCGTGCTGGTTGGCGCGTTTTACCAGCGAGACTGCTTCGTCGACGTCGAACGGCTTGGGCAAGTACTCGAAGGCACCGCCCTGGTACGACGCCACCGCACTGTCCAGGTCGGAATGGGCGGTCATGATGATGACCGGCAGGCGCGGGTGTTGGTCGCGGATCTGTGCCAGCAGGTCGAGGCCACTGGTGCCGGGCATGCGGATGTCGGAAATGATCACGTCTGGCTGCTGGCGCGCCAGGCGCCCCATGACGCCATCGGCGCTGTCGAAGCTCTGGGTGGTCATGCCTTCCTGTTGCAGGGCTTTTTCCAGGACCCAGCGGATGGAGCGATCATCGTCGACGATCCATACGGTTTCACTTCGGCTCATGAGGCGGTGGCTCCTTGTTCCAGGGGCAGGTAGATCGAGAAAGCGGTGTGGCCTGCATGGCTTTCACACTCGATCAGGCCCTGGTGCTGGCTGATGATGTTCTGGGTAATGGCCAGGCCCAGCCCGGTACCGTCCGGGCGACCACTGACCATGGGATAGAAGAGGGTGTCCTGCAGTTCCGCCGGGATGCCCGGGCCGTTGTCGATGATCTCGACACGCGCCACCAGGCGATGACGCACATGGCCGATGGTGAACTGGCGCAGGGCCCGGCTGCGCAAGGTGATACGGCCTAGGCGCAGTTCGTTCTGCGAGCTGATCGCCTGCATGGCGTTGCGCACGATGTTGAGTACGGCCTGGATCATCTGTTCGCGGTCGATCAGCACGTCTGGCAGGCTTGGGTCGTAATCGCGCACCAAAGTGATGCAGCCTTGGCTTTCGGCCTCCACCAGGCTGCAGACCCGCTCCAGCACTTCGTGGATGTTGGTCATGGCCAGCGACGGCAGCTTGTTCGAGCCGAGCATGCGGTCGACCAGGTTGCGCAGGCGGTCGGCCTCTTCGATGATGACGTTGGTGTAGTCGCGCAGGCCTTCCTCGGGCAGTTCGCGCGCCAGCAGCTGGGCTGCGCCGCGGATACCGCCGAGCGGGTTCTTGATTTCGTGGGCCAGGCCGCGCACCAGCATCTTGGTAGTTTCCTGCTTGCTCAGCTGGGCTTCTTCCTTGGTGATGCGCAGCAGCCGGTCACGTGGGTGCACCTCCAGCAACAGCAGGGTCTGGCCCTGGTGCAGGATAGGCGTTACCGCGTAGTCGACGGTGATGGTCTGCCCGGTCAGCGAGGTGAGCTGCGCTTCACGCTTGGTGAATGGGTGCGCCTGCTCGACCGCCTGGCGCAGCGAGCTGAGCGCTTCGGTCGACTCGGTGAACAGTTCACTGATGAACTGCCCATGGCTGCGCTGGCCACTGACGGCCAGCAGCATTTCCGCGGCCGGGTTCATGTACTCCAGGCGCAGCTCTGCGTTGAGCAACAACGTGGCGGTGGTCAGGTTGTCCAGGAGCAGACGGTGCTGTGCATCGCTGATGGTCATAAGGCGTCGTTGACCTCTTTTGGCGCTTGCCTGGCACTGCTTTGGCCAGGGCCGGACGCGGGTGGGTCCGCTGGTGCGAGACTCTCTACCTCAAGAAAATGCAAGAAACAAACCAAAGCTCCGAAAAGAAGCGGGATTGGCCGATAAAGGCCTGAGTCTGCGCAAATTCGGAACATAAACTCTGGATGAATCGTTTCACTTGAACCAGATTGGGGAGCAAATGGGGGCACGACGTTCAGCTGTGCACCAAGATAGAGCATAGCGTGGCAGTTGAGGTTACTGTGGCCGCTATGTGGAGCAGAAACGAAAACGGCCTCCCGAAGGAGGCCGTCTCGTCTTGATCATGTCAGCGGCGCGAGGCGCCGATCAGATCAGCAGCTGTAGTACAGCTCGTATTCCAGCGGGTGCACGAAGGTACGGACCTTGATCTCTTCTTCGCTCTTCAGTTCGATGAAGGCATCGATGAAGTCGTCGGAGAACACGCCGCCCTTGGTCAGGAACGCACGGCCTTTGTCCAGCTCTTCCAGAGCTTCTTTCAGGCTGCCGCACACTTGCGGGATGTCCTTGGCCTCTTCTGGTGGCAGGTCGTACAGGTTCTTGTCGGCAGCATCGCCAGGGTGGATCTTGTTCTGGATGCCGTCCAGGCCAGCCATCAGCAGGGCCGCGAAGGCCAGGTACGGGTTGGCCGATGGGTCTGGGAAGCGTGCTTCGATACGGCGGGCTTTCGGGCTGCCGACGTAAGGAATACGGATCGAGGCGGAACGGTTGCGAGCCGAGTAGGCCAGCATTACCGGGGCTTCGAAGCCTGGGACCAGACGCTTGTACGAGTTGGTCGACGGGTTGGTGAAGCCGTTCAGGGCCTTACCGTGCTTGATGATACCGCCGATGAAGTACAGGGCGGTGTCGGACAGGCCGGCATAGCCTTCACCCGAGAAGGTGTTCTTGCCGTCTTTCCAGATCGACATGTGCACGTGCATGCCCGAACCGTTGTCGCCGTACAGAGGCTTCGGCATGAAGGTGGCGGTACGGCCGTAGGCGTCGGCAACGTTGTGCACGACGTATTTCAGGGCCTGTACTTCGTCAGCTTTCTTCACCAGGGTGTTGAACTTGACGCCGATTTCGTTCTGGCCGGCAGTCGCCACTTCGTGGTGGTGAACTTCAACGGTCTGGCCCATTTCTTCCAGAGCGTTGCACATGGCAGTACGGATTTCGTGGTCGTGGTCGAACGGCGGAACCGGGAAGTAGCCGCCTTTCACGCCTGGACGGTGGCCTTTGTTGCCGCCTTCCACGTCAGCGTCGGTCATCCACGAGCCTTGCTCGGAGAAGATCTTGAACATCGAGCCGGAGATGTCCGACTTGAACTTCACTTCGTCGAAGATGAAGAACTCAGGCTCTGGGCCGGCGAATACGGTGTCACCGATACCGGTGCTCTTCAGGTACTCTTCGGCGCGCTTGGCGATGGCGCGTGGGTCGCGATCGTAGCCCTGCATGCTCGACGGGTCGACGATGTCGCAGGTGATGATCAGGGTTGGCTCTTCGGTGAACGGGTCCAGTACGGCGGTGTCGTCGACCGGCATCAGGATCATGTCGGAAGCTTCGATGCCTTTCCAGCCAGCGATGGAGGAACCGTCGAACATCTTGCCGACTTCGAAGAAGTCTTCGTCCAGAGCGTCACGCGACGGCATGGTCACGTGGTGCTGAATGCCTTTGGTGTCCGTGAAACGCAGATCAATCCACTTGACGTCATGATCTTTGATGAGTTGAACCGACTTCGACATGTTGTCCTCCGGATGGTCTAGAGCGCGGTGGGCCGCTGCCCTGGAAAAAGGGTGTTGCCGGGCGCGGATAGTCGGCCAAGCTTACCTGCCTCACAAGGGAGCAAATTGCATGCCAGTGCCCGAAAATGGCGAGCGCGGGATAAAAGGGGGCGTTTGCGGGCATTTTGCGCTGGGCTATGCGGGAAAAATGCACCCTTAAGATGCGAATTTTGGTATCAGTGCACCGCTATGGTGCACGGCTTGAGTGGTGTGCTTTTTTTGAGGGCCTCTTCGCGGGTGAACCCGCTCCCACAGGAATTACACCCCTTCGAAATCTGTGCGGTCACTGTGGGAGCGGGTTCACCCGCGAAAGGGCCGGAACAGGCGGTACAAAAACCGGCCCCTGCATTTATCTGAAAGCTTCTGATCAAAAGTTGGTCAAATCCTGAGCAATTTCCGCTATAATTCGCGCCCCTCATTTTCGGCAGGCCCTGCGCGCGCTGTTAACCAATGAAACTTATCGTCAAAGTCTTCCCAGAAATCACCATCAAGAGCCGGCCGGTGCGCAAGCGCTTCATCCGCCAGCTCGGCAAGAACATCCGCAACGTGCTCAAGGACCTCGACCCTGAGCTCGCGGTCGATGGTGTCTGGGACAATCTCGAAGTGGTCACCCGCGTCGAAGACGAAAAAGTCCAGCGCGAAATGATCGAGCGCCTCACCTGCACGCCGGGTATCACCCACTTCCTGCAGGTAGAGGAATACCCGCTGGGCGACTTCGACGACATCGTCGCCAAGTGCAAGCACCACTTCGGCCACTTGCTGGCCGGCAAGCGCTTCTCGGTGCGCTGCAAACGCGGCGGCCACCACGACTTCACCTCGATGGACGTCGACCGCTACGTCGGCAGCCAGCTGCGCCAGCAGTGCGGCGCCGCCGGCATCGATCTGAAGACGCCTGAAGTCGTGGTGCGCATGGAAATCCGCGACCAGCGCCTGTACGTGATTCACAACCAGCACAACGGCATCGGCGGCTACCCGCTGGGTGCCCTGGAGCAGACCCTGGTGCTGATGTCCGGTGGCTTCGACTCCACCGTGGCGGCCTACCAGATGATGCGCCGCGGCCTGATGACCCACTTCTGCTTCTTCAACCTTGGCGGCCGTGCCCACGAGCTGGGCGTGATGGAAGTGGCCCACTACCTGTGGAAAAAGTACGGCAGCAGCCAGCGCGTGCTGTTCATCAGCGTGCCGTTCGAAGAAGTGGTCGGCGAGATCCTCAACAAGGTCGACAACAGCTACATGGGCGTGACCCTCAAGCGCATGATGCTGCGCGGTGCCGCGCACATGGCCGACCGCCTGCAGATTGACGCGCTGGTAACCGGCGAGGCGATTTCCCAGGTGTCCAGCCAGACCCTGCCGAACCTGTCGATCATCGACTCGGCCACCGACAAGCTGGTATTGCGCCCGCTGCTGGCCAGCCACAAGCAGGACATCATCGACCAGGCCACCGAAATCGGCACCGCCGATTTCGCCAAGCACATGCCAGAATACTGCGGCGTGATCTCGGTAAACCCGACCACCCACGCCAAGCGTCACCGCATGGAGCATGAAGAGAAGCAGTTCGACATGGCCGTGCTGGAGCGCGCCCTGGAACGTGCCAAGTTCATTTCCATCGACCATGTGATCGATGAGTTGGGCAAGGACATCGAGATCGAGGAAGTGGCCGAGGCGTTGCCAGGCCAGATCGTCATCGACATTCGTCACCCCGATGCCCAGGAAGACGAACCTCTGGTGCTGGAAGGTATCGAAATCCAGGCCATGCCGTTCTACGCGATCAACAGCAAGTTCAAGCACCTGGACCCAACGCGCCAGTACTTGCTGTATTGCGACAAAGGTGTGATGAGCCGTTTGCACGCACACCACCTGCTCAGTGAGGGACATGCCAATGTGCGTGTTTATCGTCCGACATAAGACGCCGGGGCTGTATGGCGGCAGTATCCGCCATCGCCCTCCCGACCGCCGGGCCCGCTGAGCCTTAAACAGTACATATTGGCCGCCTACACTGGGCGGCAACCGAATCCTCTGATCGAGATACACTTGTGATCGAAAATCTGCGTAACATCGCCATCATCGCCCACGTTGACCATGGTAAAACCACCCTGGTCGACAAACTCCTGCGTCAGTCCGGCACCCTGGAGCGTAACGAGCTCAACGACGAGCGCGTCATGGACTCCAACGACCAGGAAAAAGAGCGCGGTATTACCATTCTGGCGAAAAACACCGCCATCAACTGGAACGGCTACCACATCAACATCGTCGACACCCCCGGCCACGCCGACTTCGGTGGCGAAGTTGAGCGTGTAATGTCGATGGTCGACTCCGTGCTGCTGCTGGTCGACGCCCAGGACGGCCCGATGCCGCAAACCCGCTTCGTGACCAAGAAGGCGTTCGAAGCCGGCCTGAAGCCAATCGTCGTGATCAACAAGGTTGACCGCCCGGGCGCGCGTCCTGACTGGGTTCTGGACCAGATCTTCGACCTGTTCGACAACCTCGGTGCCACCGACGAACAGCTGGACTTCAAAGTCGTCTACGCCTCGGCCCTGAACGGCATTGCCGGTCTGGACCACACCGAGATGGGCGAAGACATGACCGCGCTGTACCAGTCGATCGTCGACAACGTACCAGCACCGTCTGTTGACCGTGACGGCCCGTTCCAGATGCAGATCTCTGCACTGGACTACAACAGCTTCCTCGGTGTTATCGGCGTTGGCCGTATCGCCCGTGGTCGCGTGAAGCCGAACACCCCGGTTGTCGCCATCGACACCAACGGCAAGAAGCGTAACGGCCGTATCCTGAAGCTGATGGGCCACCACGGCCTGCACCGTGTAGACGTCGAAGAAGCCCAGGCTGGCGACATCGTCTGCATCAGCGGTTTCGACGAGCTGTTCATCTCCGACACCCTGTGCGCCCCGGACGCGGTCGAGGCGATGAAGCCGCTGACCGTTGACGAGCCAACCGTTTCGATGACCTTCCAGGTCAACGACTCGCCGTTCTGCGGCAAGGAAGGCAAGTTCGTCACCAGCCGTAACATCAAGGACCGTCTGGACAAAGAGCTGCTGTACAACGTAGCCCTGCGCGTTCAGGAAACCGATTCCCCTGACAAGTTCAAGGTATCGGGCCGTGGCGAGCTGCACCTGTCGGTACTGATCGAAACCATGCGTCGTGAAGGCTTCGAGATGGCTGTAGGCCGTCCTGAAGTGATCATCCGCGAAGTCGACGGCGTCAAGCAGGAGCCGTTCGAGAACGTCACCATCGACATCCCTGAAGAATCCCAGGGCAAGGTCATGGAAGAGATGGGTCTGCGTAAGGGCGACCTGACCAACATGGTGCCGGATGGCAAGGGCCGTGTTCGCCTGGAATACAACATTCCAGCCCGTGGTCTGATCGGTTTCCGTAACCAGTTCCTGACCCTGACCAACGGTGCAGGCATCCTGACCTCGATCTTCGACCGCTACGACACCATGAAGTCGGGCCAGATGTCCGGCCGCCTGAACGGTGTACTGGTTTCGGTCGAGACCGGCAAGGCGCTGACCTACTCGCTGGAAACCCTGCAGGCTCGCGGCAAGCTGTTCGTTGAACACGGCCAGGAGATCTACAACGGTCAGATCATCGGCCTGAACAGCCGCGACAACGACCTGGGCGTGAACCCGACCAAGGGCAAGAAGCTGGACAACATGCGTGCTTCGGGCAAAGACGAAGTCATCGCCCTGGTACCGCCAGTTCGCCACACCCTGGAACAGGCCCTGGAATTCATCCAGGACGACGAGCTGTGCGAAGTGACGCCTAAGTCGATCCGCCTGCGCAAGAAGATCCTGGACGAAGGCGAGCGTACCCGCGCTGCCAAGAAAGCCAAGAACTGAGTTAGCTCAGGCTGAATGAAAACGCCCCCGGTCGAAAGGCCGGGGGCGTTTTTTTGCCTTGGGATTTTTGGGGCTGCAAAGCAGCCCCAAAATCTCAAGCAGGAAACATATTCAGCGCCCAACCACCTTGGGCTTGTAAGCACAATACCCTGGCCGTGGCCCGACCTTGGGGTGGTTGCGGCAGGTATCCGGGCGCTTGTCATAAATGGTGCACAGCCGGCTTTTACGATCCAGGTACAGGCAGTCGTCGTTGCTCATCCGGGTCAGGGTGAAGATCCCCGACTTCTGGTTGAAGCGTTCGATGATGCCGTCCTTTTGCAGGCGCTTGGCGATGTTCTTCGGCGGTTCGTCTTTTTCGAACTCGTCGACCACGCCGATACGGATCAGATCCTTGATCTTCACCTCCACCGGCAGGGTGCAGCAGGTCGAATGGCAGCCATGGCACATGTTGCTGGTGTAGCGCTGCCAGGTCTCCAAGCGGTCGACTTCGGCCGCGGCGATCAGGGTCGTTTTCATCTTTATAGGGGGGTGAATCACGGTCTTGGGGCGCGCGATCATACCGGAATTGCTCAATTAATGAACAACCTTTTGACCGAATGCGCAAACGATCATGAAAACCACGAACCCAGGCTTTCGCTCTCGGTCGAAGCGTCTAGGCTGAACAATCTCCCTCCGCTTTCGTCAACTTGCCCGAGGATGCCGCATGTCCCAGGAACCCAAAGCACGTGACGCCGAAGTCGCGGATTTTCGTGCCGCTGTACTCAACAAGCTGACCTATGCGGTTGGCAAGGACCCGGAGCATGCCTTCGATCATGACTGGTTCGAAGCCATCGCCCTCGCTGCGCGCGATCACATGGTCGACCATTGGATGGACCACACCCGTCGGGCCTATCGACGTAGCCAGAAGCGGGTCTACTACCTTTCCCTGGAATTCCTCATCGGCCGCCTGCTCTATGACAGCCTGAGCAACCTGGGCCTGCTGGACATCGCCCGCGACGCGCTGGAAGGCCTGGATGTGGACCTGGAGCGAATCCGCCTGCTCGAGCCAGACGCCGCGCTGGGCAATGGTGGCCTGGGCCGCCTGGCGGCCTGCTTCATGGAGAGCATGTCGACCCTGGGCATCGCCGCCCATGGCTACGGTATCCGCTACGAACATGGCTTGTTCCGCCAGGCGGTAGTCGATGGCTGGCAGCAGGAGCAGACCGAGAACTGGCTGGACTTCGGCAACCCCTGGGAGTTCGAGCGGGCCGAGGTGATCTACCCGATCAGCTTTGGCGGCAGCGTGGAAACGCTGCACGACAGCCACGGCAATCAGCGTCAGGTGTGGTGGCCGGGCGAGACCGTGCGAGCGGTCGCTTACGACACGCCGGTGGTCGGCTGGCGCGGGGCCAGCGTCAACACCCTGCGCCTGTGGCGGGCGCGTGCGCTGGAGGAGCTGCACCTGGAGCGCTTCAATGCCGGTGATCACCTGGGCGCGGTGGCCGAGGTAGCGCGGGCCGAAAGTATTTCGCGGGTGCTGTACCCGGCGGACAGCACCGAAGCCGGCCAGGAACTGCGCCTGCGCCAGGAGTACTTCTTCGTGTCGGCGTCGCTGCAAGACCTGCTGCGCCGCCACCTGAACATGCATGACAACCTGCTCAACCTGCCTGACGCGGCGGCCATCCAGCTCAACGACACCCACCCGTCGATCGCCGTGGCCGAGTTGATGCGCCTGCTGGTGGACCAGCACGAAATCCCTTGGGACACGGCCTGGGCGCTGACCGTCGGCACCCTGGCCTACACCAACCACACCCTGCTGCCGGAGGCCTTGGAAACCTGGCCAGTGGCACTGATGGAGCGCATGCTGCCGCGGCACATGCAGATCATCTACCTGATCAACGCCTACCACATCGACAGCCTGCGCGCCAAAGGCCTGCACGACTTCGATGTACTGCGGGCGGTGTCGCTGATCGAGGAGGACAACGGCCGCCGGGTGCGCATGGGTAACCTGGCGTTCCTCGGCTCGCATAGCGTCAACGGCGTGTCGGCGCTGCACAGCAAGTTGATGAAGAGCACGGTGTTTGCCGAGTTGCACAAGCTTTACCCGCAGCGCATCAACAACAAGACCAACGGCATTACCTTCCGCCGCTGGTTGTACCAGGCCAACCCGCAACTGACCGGGATGCTGGTCGAAGCGCTTGGGCCGGAGCTAAAAGACGACCCCGAGGGGCGCCTGGCCGGCCTGGTGCCGTTCGCCGGCAAGGCCGATTTCCGCAAGCAGTTCGCTGCCCAGCGCCTGCACAGCAAGCGTGCCCTGGCCAGCATCATCCAGGACCGCATTGGCGTCACGGTCAACCCCGAGGCGTTGTTCGATGTGCAGGTCAAGCGTATACACGAGTACAAGCGCCAGCTGCTCAACCTGCTGCACACCGTGGCGCTGTACCAGGCCATGCGCAACGACCCGGGCACCAACTGGGTACCACGGGTGAAGATATTCGCCGGCAAGGCGGCGGCCAGTTATCACCAGGCCAAGCTGATCATCAAGCTGGCCAACGACATAGCCCGTGTAGTGAACAACGACCCGACCGTGCGCGGCCTGTTGAAGGTGGTATTCCTGCCTAACTACAACGTCAGCCTGGCCGAAAGCATCATCCCGGCAGCGGACCTTTCCGAGCAGATTTCCACCGCCGGTTACGAAGCTTCCGGTACCAGCAACATGAAGTTCGGCCTCAACGGCGCGCTTACCATCGGCACCCTGGATGGCGCCAACGTGGAGATGTGCGAGCAGGTGGGTGCCGACAACATGTTCATCTTCGGCCTTACCGCGCAGCAGGTGGAGGCACGGCGGCGTGCCGGGGACTTCGGCGCCAGCGCGGCGATTGCGGCCTCCAGCCGCTTGGCCGACGTGCTGCAGGCCATCCGCAGCGGGGTGTTCTCGCCGGACGACCCTTCGCGCTACACCGCGCTGATCGACGGCCTGGTGGCCCATGACCGCTTCCTGGTGTGCGCTGACTTCGATGCCTACTGGGATGCCCAGCGGCGGGTCGAGGAGCTGTGGCACACGCCGCAGGAATGGTGGCGCATGGCGGTGCTGAACACGGCGCGGATGGGCTGGTTCTCGTCGGACCGGACCATTCGCGAGTATGCGACCGATATCTGGAAGGCGTTGGATTGACAAGGGGGGCGCGGTCCTTGTGGGAGCGGCCTTGTGTC
>NZ_JBDJLK010000044.1:0-46760 GCF_039673335.1 Pseudomonas sp. TWI929 | reverse complement strand
GGCTGCAACGCAGCCCCAGGGTTTCAGCACAGATGCACAAATTGCCGGGACTGCTTCGCAGCCCATCGCGACACAAGGCCGCTCCTACAAAGACTGCGCAAGCTTTTAGATTTTGAACAGGTATTACCGTCAGACCCTGGCCAACACCGCCTTGGCCTTCTCCAGCGCCATGCGTGCGCGCTGTTCACCGCTGATGCCCTGCTCCAGCAACTGGCGCGTGGGGATTTCCAGGCTCAGCGGAACAGTTGCCGGCAATGCCCGCAGCAGGCCGACCAGGTCGGCATCGCCCTCGCCTGGGAAGCGCCGCTCGTTACGGGCCTGGCGCAGGATTTCGTCCATGTCGGCCGGCACCGGGCCGGCAACGTCACACAGCTGCGCATAGCGCATGCGCTGCGGCGCCAGCTGTGCCAGGTCGTCCAGCGAAGACCGGGAACGATTGAAGTGGAAGGCATCCACCAGCACGCAACCATTGCCGTGGTCGGCATTGGCCACTACCCGCATGGCCTGGCGCAGGTCACGCACGTCGGTCCATGGCATGAACTCCAGGTGCGGATGAATGCCGTACCCCGCCGCCAGCTCGCACAAGGCAGCAAAGCGCTCGGTCAGGCGCGCTTCGTCCGGGTCATTGCCAGCCACCAGCAGTTCAGTGCCACCCAACTCGGCGCCCACCGCCAGGATCGGTTCGAAGTCGGCCACGGAGGTTTCCGGCTTCAGGCGCAGGATCTCCAGGTCGAGTACCTTGATGCCGGTGTCGCGCAGACGCGCCTGGGTCTGCCGGCGCAGCCCGCTATCAGCTACCAACGGGAAGTGCTGCTCCTGCTCGGTGGCCGGCACCAGGCGCAGGCCAACATGGCTGTAACCGGCGCGGGCTGCTGCCTCGACCATATCCGGCGGGGATAGCTCCAGCACCGTGAGGGCGGCGAGGGAAAAAATTCGATCAGTCATTGTTCGTCACCAACAAAAGTAGAGGTCGCACTAGGCAATGTGTTCGGGCGCACAGGCCCGGCCGCTTTCGGCTGCCTGGCGAATCGCTTCGATCAGCGCCAGCGTACGGCCACCGTCTGCAGCATCGATCAGCGGCGCCTGCTCACCACGGGCTACCCGCACGAAATGCTGCAACTGCAGGGTCAATGCTTCGCCGGCGGGGATGTTCTCCTCGCTCTGTAGCAGTGGCGTGTGCCAACCCGAGCCGGCCTCGGCGTAGTGCCAGCGCTTGAGCTGGGGAATGCTCAGCGCCCCTTGAGTGCCGGCCAGCAGGTAGCACGGCTGGCCATCCTGGCGCGGGTACACCGGGCTTTCGCCAGAGTCCAGCTCCCAGCTCCACGGTGCGGCGACCGCATCGGAGCCAGTCAGGCTGCCCAACGCGCCATTGGCAAACTGCAGCAGCACTGCGGCGCTGTCTTCGTTGGCGAAACCACGCACATCGTTGCGGGTGAAGGCCTGTACCTGCACCACCTCGCCGCACAGGTGGCGCAGCAGGTCGAGGTCGTGAATCAGGTTGGTCAGCAAAAAGCCGGCTCCCGGCTCGCGGCGCCAGGGTGTTTCGAAATAGCTGTCGGGCTTTTGCAGCTGCCACAGCGCGGTGACGTTAATCAGCCGGCCCAGCTTGCCTTCGCTGATCACCTGGTGCGCCTTGGCGATCAGCGGATTGTGCCGCCGGTGATGGCCGACCAGTACTGGAACACCCCGGCGGCGCGAGGCTTCAACCAGCGCGCGAACCTCATCCAGGTGCACGCCCACCGGTTTCTCGACCAGCACCGGCACGCCGGCTTCGACGCAGTCCAGCGCAGTGGCGACGTGCAGGTTGTTGGGGTTGGCGACAATCACCGCCTCGGGGCGCACGCGCTCCAGCATCTGGCGGTGGTCGGCAAAACAGGGCACGCCGCATTCGGCGGCAAAGGCCTCGGCCTGCGGGCCGGGGTCGGCAACGGCGCACAGCTGGGCTTGCGGCACATTGAGCAAATGCTGGTAATGCTGGCGGCCCATGATGCCGGCGCCGATCAAGGCGATACGTAGGGGTGCGTTCAACAGCCTGTCCTCTTGTCATTGTTGTTGTGAAGATTCTGAAACCAAGTTCCACAATCAGCATTCAACAATTTAGAACCAAGTTCAGCTTTCCAGAAGAACCGGCAGAACAGACTGTGCGGTAATCGACCAGAAATGCACCGTCAGGCGAACAGCTCGCTTGCCCGGCTGGCTGCCGACAGCTCTTGCGCTGCTGCCAGCAGCAATGGCGCCAGCTCTGCCAGGCGGCTTTGCGCCATGCGCGCACTGGGCCCGGCGATGCTCAGCACGCCAATCACTTCATTACTTTGGGGGCGGCGCACCACGGCGGCCAAGGCAGAGGTACCGACCGCCGAGGTTTCCTCGACCCAGGCATAGCCGCACTCGCGGGCGCGGCGCAGGTAGGCGAGCAGCTCGTCGGTGGAGCGTGGCGCGTTCGGGCCAAACTGCGCAGGGTCAGCGATGCCTTGGCGCAACACCATCTGCAGCGCCTGCTCGTCGTCCAGGCTGGCCAGCCAGGCATGCCCGGAGGCGGTATAGAACAGTGGCGCGTCGCGGCCCATGTCCGGGTCGTAGCGCAACCCCGAGCGGGCCCCCTGGGACTTGGCGATCCAGGTCTGGCGGGCACCTTCGATCACGCCCAGGCGCACCAGTTCGCCGCTGTCCTGGGCCAAGCGGTCGAGAATTGGCTGGATGACGTCGGCACCACTGCTGGACAGGTAACGGAAGCCCAGCGCCACCAGCTTGGCCGACAGCTGGTAACGGTTGTTATCACGGTTTTGCCGTACATAGCCCAGCCGCACCAGCTCGGCAAGCATGCGGTGGGCGGCGCTCTTGGGGATGTCCAGGCGCTCGGCCAAGGTTTGCAAAGGCAGCCCCTGCGGTTCACCGGTAAGGCTTTCTACAAGACTGAAGGCGCGTTCGATCTGACTACCAGCCATGACACAGGTCCCTGAAGTTTTTTGCGGATTCTAGAAGATCATTCCACATCGCTGATAGCCACCGCAGCTTAGGCCGTGACTAATGTCCGGTGATCGCCCATTACTTGCTCAACGTGGCCACCCTACCCTTGCAGGCCGCCCCATGACAGTAAGAATATGGAACCTTGTTCCAATAACAACACAGGAATCTCGCAATGCCTTCCGCTCCCTTCGAAACCGAATGCGATGTACTGGTCATAGGTTCTGGCGCCGCCGGGCTGGCAGCGGCCGTGACGGCGGCCTGGCATGGGCAGAAAGTGATCGTGGTGGAGAAGGAACCGGTGTTTGGCGGCGCCACCGCCTGGTCTGGGGGCTGGGCCTGGGTGCCGCGCAACCCGCTGGCGCGCAGGGCCGGCATCGTGGAAGACATCGAGCAACCACGTACTTACCTGCGCAATGAGCTGGGGGCGTATTACAACGCCGAGCGCGTCGACGCCTTTCTTGAAGCCTGCCCGCACATGGTGGCGTTTTTCGAAAAACATACGGCGCTGCAGTTTGCCGACGGCAATGGCATCCCGGACATGCATGGCGACACGCCGGGCGCGGCCCAGGGCGGGCACCAGGTGATTGCCGCACCGTATGATGCCCGCGAGGTTGGCGCCCTGCTGCCACGCCTGCGCAAGACCATGCGCGAAACCTCGTTCATGGGCATGCCGATCATGGCCGGCGCCGACCTTGCCGCATTCCTCAATATGACCCGCTCACCCAAAGCCTTGCTGCATGTGTGCAAACGCTTTGGCCGCCACCTGTACCACTTGGCCCGGCATGGCCGGGCGATGCACCTGGTCAACGGCGTGGCGCTGGTGGCGCGCCTGGCAAAGTCAGCACAAGACTTGGGCGTGCACCTGCAGGAATCGGCGCCGGCCAAACGCCTGCTGGTAGAGGATGGCAAGGTATGTGGGGCGCTGGTGGCTACGCCGCAGGGTGAGCAACTGATCCGCGCCAAGGCTGTGGTGCTCGCAGCGGGGGGATTCCCCAACGACAGCGCCCGGCGCCGGCAGCTGTTCCCGCGCGATGCCAGCGGCCAGGACAACCTGGCCTTGCCGCCCAACGGGTGTTCGGGCGATGGCCTGCGCCTGGGCGAATCGGCCGGCGGCGTGGTGGCTACCGACCTGAAGTCGCCAGTGGCCTGGGCGCCGGTTTCGCAGGTGCCGCACCGCGATGGCAGCATCGGCCACTTCCCGCACATCATCGAGCGCGGAAAGCCGGGCATCATTGGTGTGCTGGCCAACGGCAAGCGCTTCGTCAATGAAGCGCACGGTTACTACGACTATGTATCGGCCATGGTCGCGGCAGTGCCGCAGGATGAAGAGGTTTGTTCGTGGCTGGTCTGCGACCACCGCTTCCTGCGTCGCTACGGCCTGGGCCATGCCCGCCCGGCGCCGCTGCCGGTATGGCCGCATGTGCGCAGTGGCTACCTCAAGCAAGGCTCCACGCTTGAAGCCTTGGCTAACGCCTGTGGCATCGACGCAGCCGGGTTGTGTGCCACAGTTAATGAATTCAACAGCCATGCCCGCAACGGCCAGGACCCGGAATTTGGCCGTGGTTCCACACCGTTCAACCGCAAGCAGGGCGACCCGCAGCACAAAGGGCCCAACCCTTGTGTGGCGCCGATCGAGCATGGGCCGTTCTACGCGGTGAAGGTAAAGCCTGGCTGCTTTGGTACGTTTGCCGGGTTGCGCACCGACGGCCATGCCCGGGTGCTGGATGAGGCTGGGCAGCCTGTTGCTGGCCTGTATGCGGCGGGTACCGACATGGCCAGTGTGTTTGGTGGGTGGTACCCGTCTGGTGGCATCAACCTGGGCCCGGCGCTGACCTTTGGTTATGTGGCCGGTCGGCATACTGCCGGGGTGCGGGGGTATGAGTGAGGCGGGCGCTTTCTCACAGTTTCTGCCCTGATCGCCCTGGAAACGCGATTCATGTGGGAGCGGCCTTGCGTCGCGATAGGGGTGCGAAGCGCCCCCACATTCTCTGCATCATCGCAAAATCGCCGGGGCCGCTTTGCGGCCCTTTCGCGACACAAGGCCGCTCCCACAGGGGCCGCGTAGCAATTGCCTGAAGTGTCCAGAATCTGAACACCGCAAAAGCGGGCCTATGTTCAATTTCTGGACAGCCCTGCAGCCAAAAGCCCGGTATTTTGCCCCCGCACCGTCTTGGCACACCCCCTGCAACAAGCATCCGTGAACACAACAACACACAGGATGCTTCGCGTGAATACCTTACTGCCCAACGAACTCTGGAATGAGCGGCTGTTCACCGGTACCTGGGTACCCGGTGAACTGCCCGCCACCGCCGTCACCTCCCCCGGCAACGGCCAACCACTGGGTACCCTGGCCAACGCCGGTGCCAAACAGGTGGAGCAAAGCGCCCGCGAGGCTGCCAAGGCCCAGCGCAGCTGGTATGCCCTGCCCTACGACGAGCGCGCCAAGGTCCTGCGCCAGGCGGCAGCCATTGCCGAGCAATACCAGGCCGAGATTGCCGACTGGATCGTACGCGAAAGCGGCTCGACCCAGGCCAAGGCCGGCTTTGAAGCGTCCATCACCCTCAAATCGCTGCACGAAGCCTGCGCCCTGCCCTCACGCAGCCAGGGCGAAGTACTGCCCTCCACAGCCGGCCGCCTGAGCATCGCCCGGCGCCGCCCCCTGGGCGTGATCGGGGTGATTTCGCCGTTCAACTTCCCGCTGTACCTGGCCATGCGCGCCGTTGCCCCGGCACTGGCCACGGGCAATGCGGTAGTGCTCAAGCCCGACCCGCGCACCGCCGTGTGCGGCGGCCATGTAATTGCCCGCATCTTCGAGCTGGCCGGTTTGCCGGCAGGTGTGCTGCATGTGCTGCCGGGTGGCGCCGAAGCTGGCGCTGCGCTCACCGCTTCACCCAGCGTGGCAATGATCCAGTTCACCGGCTCCACCGCCGCTGGCCGCAAGGTTGGCGAGGCCGCCGGCCGCCACCTGAAAAAGGTCTCGCTGGAACTCGGCGGCAAGAACTCGCTGATCATCCTCGACGATGCCGACCTTGACCTGGCCATCGCCAACGCTACCTGGGGGGTGTACCTGCACCAGGGGCAAATCTGCATGTCGACCGGTCGCCTGCTGGTGCAACGTGGCATCTATGCCGCCTTCGTCGAGCGCCTGGTGGCCAAGGCGCGCAGCCTTACCGTGGGTGACCCGGCCAGCGGCCAGGTTCACCTGGGCCCGCTGATCAACACCGCCCAGCGCGACAACGCCTTGCGTATCGTCGAAGCCGCACACGCTGCAGGGGCAACGCTGGCTACCGGTGGCTCGGCTGATGGGTTGTTCTTCCAGCCAACGGTGCTCAGTGACGTGCAACGCGACAACCCGGCGTTCCACGAAGAAATCTTCGGCCCCGTGGCGGTGGTGGTGCCGTTCGACAGCGACGAGCAAGCGGTGGAGTTGGCCAACGACACCGAATACGGCCTGAGTGCCGCGATTCTGTCGCGCGATACCGGCCGCGCCTTGCGCCTGGGCGAGCAGCTGCGCACCGGGCTGTTGCATATCAATGACCAGACCGTCAACGACGAGGTCATCAACCCGTTTGGCGGCGTCGGCGCGTCCGGCAACGGCACCAGCATCGGTGGTGCCACCAACTGGGAAGAGTTCACCCAATGGCAATGGCTGACCCTCAAGGGCGAAGCACCTGCCTACCCCCTGTAAACCCGGAGAACAATAACAATGACAACACCCCTTTTCCGCCCCGTTCAAGCTGCCGTCACCCGTGGCAAAGGCGCCCCCTTCGTGCTGGAGCAGGCGCGTATTCGTGCCCCGCAAGGTGACGAGGTGCTGGTGCGTATCGTCGCCACCGGCATGTGCCACACCGACATGATCGTGCGCGACCAGTATTACCCGGTGCCGCTGCCGGCTGTGCTGGGGCATGAAGGTTCGGGCATCGTCGAGGCAGTCGGCCCGCTGGTACAGAACCTGGCCGTGGGTGACCACGTGGTGATGACCTACGGCCACTGCGGCCACTGCCTGGCCTGCGACGCGGGCCAGGCGGCCTACTGCCAGGACTTCTTCGGGCGCAACTTCAGTGGCGCAGGCCCCGAAGGCCAGCACGCCCTGCAGGACGCACAGGGCCATGCCTTGAATGACCATTTCTTCGCCCAGTCGTCATTCGCCAGCTACGCGCTGGGGCGCGAGAACAACACCGTGCGCGTGCCCAAGGAGGCGCCCATCGAGCTGCTCGGCCCGCTGGGCTGCGGTATCCAGACCGGCGCCGGGGCAGTGATCAACTCGCTGAAAGTCACCCCGGGCAGCGCCTTTGCCGCCTTTGGCGGTGGCGCAGTGGGCCTTTCCGCCGTGCTGGCAGCGCAAGTAGCCGGCGCGGCGACCATCATCGCGGTCGATGTGGTGCCTTCGCGCCTGGCGCTGGCGCTGGAGCTGGGTGCCACCCATGTGGTCAACAGCCGCGAGGCCGACCCGGTGGCCGCCATCCGCGAAATCACTGGCGGCGGCGTGCAGTTTGCCCTCGAGTCCACCGGGCGCCCGGAAGTGCTGCGCCAGGCCGTGGATGCCCTTGGCAGCCGTGGCGCGCTGGGGGTGGTCGGCGCGCCGCCGCTGGGCACCACCGCGCAGTTCGACGTCAACGACCTGCTGCTGGGCGGCAAGGTCATCCGGGGCATTGTCGAGGGTGACAGCGTGCCGAAGAAGTTCATCCCCGAGTTGGTCAACCTGTACCTGCAAGGCCGCTTCGCCTTTGACAAGCTGGTCCGTTTCTACGACTTCGAGCAGATCAACCAGGCCGCCGAGGACAGCGAAAAAGGCCTGACCCTCAAGCCGATCATCCGTATTCACAAGTAAGCCCCCAGGGGGCAGCCGCGCGCTGCCCCCGCCCTATAACAAGAACAACGGAAACCCTGTCATGACAAGACTCTCCAGCCTTGCCTGGGGCACGCTGGCCTGCGCGCTGGTTTCGGCCAAGGCCCAAGCCGTGGACGTGAATGCCGGCGACTACACCGCGCTGCCACCGGGCACCAACGTCGCCGCCTGGTACCAGCAATTCAGCCGCGCCGACCGCTTCAATGGCGACGGCACGCCTGACGCCAAACACGCTACCAGCCTGCGCTCCAACATCAGCATCCTGCGCTTGATCCACTTCACCGAGGTCGGCGGCATCACCGTCGACCCGCAAATCCTCCTGCCCTTTGGTCATGTCTATGACGCGAAGGTTGGCGGGCAATCGCTGGGCAGCAACAGCGGCATGGCCGACCCGATCATCGGCGCCACTTTCTGGCTGGTGAACCAGCCGGGCGTCGGCGCCAGTGGCCGCTACTTCGGCATTACCCCGCTGCTGTACCTGCCGTGGGGCCAGTACGACCGCGACGCTGGCGTGAACCTGGGCGAAAACCGCTGGAAAGGTGACCTGCAACTGGGCTGGGTAGAACCACTGTGGGGGCGCTGGTCGATGGAGTGGTATGCCGATGCGGTGTTCTATGGCAGTAACGACAATGCCGGCAGCGGCAGCCAGACCTTACGCCAGGACCCGACCTATCAACTGCAAACCAACCTGCGCTATGACTTCAACCCGGCCCAGCGCCTGGCCTTGGGCTTCTCCGCCAGCGAAGGCGGCAAACAGCACCTGTCGGGCGATTACACCGGGCAGAAGACCGAGGTGCAGCAAGTGCGCCTGGAGTTCCAGCAAATGGTCGGCAACAGCGTGCAGCTGAGCGGCCAGTTGACCCACGACACCCGCGTAGTGGGCGGCTTCCAGGAGGACACCGGGGTCAACCTGCGGGCGTTGCTGCTGTTCTGATTGCCCTGCCAGCCTTGACGCGCTGCTGGCAGCGGCGCAACGTGCGCAGTCAGTAGCGTGCAGATCAACATCACAAGGTGTACCCATGGATCGCCTACAGCTCCAGTTGCATAGCGCTCGCCAACAGTTTGCCGACGGCCTGCCCTTGCCGGCCGGGTTGCTGCCCGAACCCATCGCGCGTTCGTGGGAGCGCTCCCGGGCCGCCGGGCTGAGCCCCTGGCAGCCACGCCTGGCGCGTGGGCAGCTGGATGTGCTGCCGCTGACCGAGGCCGACACCCAGTTGGCCGCGTGTGTGCAGCCAGAGCTGGAGCGCCTTTGGGAGTTGATCGGCGATTCACACTGGATGCTGTTTTGCGTCAACCCGGATAACCGCATCGTGCAAACCCGCAAGCCGGCGGGCATCGACAGCCCGTTGTCAGCGCTGCACGCCGGGCGCCGGGTAAGCGAGGTGGACGTCGGCACCACCGCCCCGGCCTGCACATTGATGGACGGCCTGCCGGCGATCGTTGCCGGCAACCAGCATTACCTGCAGGAGTTCTCGCAGTTTTTCTGTGTCAGCGTGCCGTTGCGCGGGGTGAACGGCGAACTGCTGGGGGCGCTGGACCTGACCGGCATCGGCACACGCAATGCCGGCACCATGCTCGAACGCCTCAAGCATGCAGCGCTGGCCACCGAAAACAACTTCTTCCTCGGTTTGCCTGACTGCCGCATCCTGGAGCTGCAACACGACCCCAGGCTGCTCGGCTCGCCACTGCAGGCGCTGCTGGCGGTACAGGATGATGGCACGGTGTACGCAGCCAACCGCGCCGCGCAGCAATTGCTCGGCGTGCCCAGCTACCGCCCTGAAGGGCTGACGCTGGAGCACTTGTTCGACCGCCCCAGCCACAATGGCCTCGACGGTTCAGCGCAGTTGCTGGCACTGGCCGATGGCTCACGCCTGTACGGCAGGCTGTTGGCGCGCCCTGAGGCCAAGCCGCGGCCGCTGCGCGCCAGGCGCACGTCGCTGGGCAGCGACCGACGCGTCAACGCACGCTTCGAAGATGCCTGCAAGGCCGTGGCCGGTAACCTGCCAGTCTTGATCACCGGGCCTACCGGCTCGGGCAAGGAGGTGTTTGCCAAAGCGCTGCATGAACACTGCTGCCCGCAAGCTCCGTTCGTTGCGATCAACTGCGCGGCCCTGCCCGAGAGCCTGATCGAAGCCGAACTGTTCGGCTACACCGAAGGCAGCTTCACCGGTGCCCGCAAAGGCGGGGCCATGGGCCTGCTGGAAGCCGCAGGCGACGGCATCCTCCTGCTCGACGAAATCGGCGACATGCCACTGGCCCTGCAAAGCCGGCTGCTGCGGGCCCTGCAGGAACGGCAGATCACCCGCGTTGGCAGCACCACCACGGTGCCCTTGAAGGCGCACATCATCGCGGCTACCCACAAGGACCTTGGCGCCCTGGTGAGCACCGGTGGCTTCCGTGAGGACCTGTTCTACCGCCTGGACGGCCTGCGCGTCGCCCTGCCCGCCCTTGAGCAGCGGCTGGACAAAACCCAGTTGATCGATACGTTCTTCCAGCGCCCAGGCTTTGCGCGGCTGGAGGCCGAAGCCAGGCGCCTGCTACAGGCTTACCACTGGCCAGGCAACTTGCGGCAACTGGAGAACGTGGCACGCCTGGTCGGGGTACTGGCTGCCGGCGAGCCATACATCGGCGTGCAGCACCTGCCAGAAGACCTGCAAGGCCTGGCGGTGGCGACTTCGCGCAACCTTGCCGACGCCACCCAGGACGTTATCGAGCGCGTGCTGCTGGCCCATGACGGCAACGTCAGCGCCGCCGCCAAGGAGCTGGGTATCTCGCGCACTACCTTGTACAAGCGCCTGAGCAAACAGTAACGCTCAGGCCGGGCAGTGCACCTGCCCCAGCCAGTACGCCACATCCACCTCGTCGATCTGCTCAGGAAGCAGGAAGCGCTCGGCATACTGGAGGTACACCCCGCTGCTCAGGAACAGCTGCAGCAGTTGCCCGTCGATGTGCCCGTCGCGGGCCATGAACACCAGGATCTTCACCGACTCGGACAAGGTCTTCGGCGCCTTGTAGGGGCGGTCAGCCGCCGTCAGCGCCTCGAAGATGTCAGCAATCGCCATCACCCGCTCGGCAATGCTCAGGTCCCGCTGGCCCAGCCGGCGCGGGTAACCGCTGCCGTCCATTTTCTCGTGGTGGTTGCCGGCGATATCCGGAACCCGCTTGAGCTGCCGCGGGAACGGCAGCGAGCTGAGCATGATGATGGTCTGCACAATGTGTTCGTTGATCTTGAAGCGTTCCTCGTCATTCAGTGTGCCGCGGCGGATCGCCAGGTTATACAGCTCGCCAAAGTTGCTGGCGTGGGCCGGCAGGCGCATATCGAAACCCCAGGTGTTGCGAGGGTCGTCCTTGGCCACTGGCGGCTTGCGTGCCCCCCAGGGCACGCGATGCTCGGGGCGGTCGGCCAGCAGCGGTTCGTCGACTGGCAATGCTGGCTGCGCCACGCCGGCAAAGCGTTCCGCTTCATCACGGGAGATCCCCTGGCGGTTGTCGAAATGACGCTGCCAGCGGTGCTGGCCAATTTGCTGCAGGCGCTCGATGTCGGCGTCCTGCATGAACTCGCCGCCGATGTTGGCCTGGGCGACGAAGGCAAAGTCGTCCTGCAGCTGCGCCTGGCTGCGCGCCAGGCTGGCTTGCAGCACTTGTTGGTCGCCACCGCTGGCCAGGCCTTGCCAGTAGGCCAGCTCTGCATCGCGCCACAGCACCTCGAAACGCATGCGTACCTCGTGGATGCGGTTGTACAAGGTTTCCAGCTTGGTCGCCTTGTCCACCACGTACTCGGGGCTGGTGACCTTGCCGCAATCATGCAGCCAGGCCGCCACGCGAAACTCATAGCGTTCGCCTTCGGTCATGCTGAAGCTGGCATACGGGCCGCTGTCGGCCGCCACTGCCTGGTCCAGCAGCATCTGCGCCAGCTGCGGCACTCGCTCGCAGTGGCCGCCGGTATAGGGGCTCTTGGCATCGATGGCGTCGGCCAGCAGCTTGATCATGGCGTCGAGCAGGCGTTGCTGGGCTTCAGCCAGCTGGCGTGTCTCGATGGCCACCGCTGCCACCCCGGACAACTCTTCGACAAAGCGCCGGAACGGTTGGCCGACCTGCTCGCGCACATATTCATCGTCCAGTTGCAGGACCAGGATACCCAACAGCGCCTGGCTACGGTCATTCAGCACCACAGCCAGGCTGCGCTCGTGCAGGCCGAGGGCTTGGGTTACCGCAGCGGCCAGGTTGTGCTGGGCGTCTTCGTCCACGGCCAGCTCGCCCAGGTACTGCTCGCCACGGCATGCGGCGGCCAGGCGCAGCAGCGCGTGTTCGGCATCAAACAAGTACACCACCCCAGCATTGACCCCGGCGGCCTCCACCAGGTGGGTCAGTACGCCGTCCAGCATACGCTCCAGGTTGCGCTCGCGGCTGAGGGTAAGGGTGATTGCCTGGAAACTGCGGATGGTGCCGGACATGCGGCTCAGCACGCGGCTCAATTCACGTACTTCGGACACCCGTGAATGCACGCCCACTTCATGGCTGAAATCGAAGCCGGCCAAGCCTTGCACTTGCTCGGCCAGCAACCGCAGCGGGCGGCCGATGCGCCGGCCGAGCAGCCCGCCGAGCACCACCAGCACCGCGATCAACGCTATAGTCCAGAGCAGCTGCTCGAACAATACATTGCGCGCCCCCGCCAGTAACTCGTCGCCTGGCACGGCAATCAACACCTGCAAGTCACGCCCGGCCAGGCTGGTCAGCTGTAGGCGAATGCCATACCAGGTCTGGCCGTCCACCTGATAGGGCTGTGGCTGGGTACCTTGAGACGGGTCAGCGTAGAGATGCTCAAGGCTGGGGATGCCCAGCTCGGCAACGCGTGACAGGCGCACGGCTTGCCCTTCATGCACGATCGCCCGCTGCAGGTCCGGGTAGGCCACTACAACGCCCTGGTCATCGACCACGGCAATCTCGGTGCCGGGGGTCATGCGCAGGTCCTGGGTCTCGCTGGCAAGGTCGTTGACCGAGACGTCGATGCCGATCACCGCCCCGCCGTCGACGCTGCGTTGCGCCATGGTCACGCCGATTTCGCGGGTGGTAAAGAACACATAGGGGCGGGTCAGTACGGTGGTGGCTTGTGCACTGGCCTCGGCGAACCACGGACGCATGCGCGGGTCGTAGCGATACTCGGGTTTGGCCTGGGTCTGCAACAGGTTCAGCGCAGGGTCGTAGAAACGCCATTCGCCCTGTACCGTACCGCCATCACGGCTAACGCTTTGCACCAGGAACGCCGTGCCCGGCGGCGCAGCAAACCGCTGCAGCAACTGTGGGTCACGCAAGCGACGCACCAGCAGGAACTCGCCGTTGGGGTAACCCATATAGGCAGCACTGAGCATGCGGTTGGCGTCCATCGCCTCGACCAGCTGTGGCAGCCTCTCCAGGCGCTGCGCCAGGCTCTGCGCGGTCGGGTTGAAGGCGAGCAGGCGGATACTGCTGTGTGCCGGGTCGAGCAGGCGCCGGGCACGCTCGTCGATGGTCTTGCCAATTTGCTGAGCAGAGTCACCCGCCGCAGCTACCAAGGTCTGGCGAATGCCGCGATAGCCCTGCCAGGCAAGGGCCGCGCCGAGCAGCAACATGCCCAGCACGATGGCCAGCGCCACCAGCCACTGCAGTGAAATCCCACGTCTGGTATTACCAACAGCACGACCATTCGGCACGTAGCCCATCCCAGGTACTCCATGCATGGCACATTGCCTTGGCTGATATCCGCAGCAGTTTAGAGGGCGGGTGGGCTTTTTGCCGGGCTGGTGGAAAAAATTAACATGGGTTGGGGCGCTCAGCCGCGCAACTGGTACCAGGTGGTCTTGAGCTGCGAATACTTGTCGAACGAATGCAGTGACAGGTCGCGGCCAAAGCCCGACTGCTTACCCCCACCAAACGGCACCGTGACATCCAGCGCATCAACCGTGTTGACAGACACCGTGCCGGCCTTCAACGCCCGTGCTACCCGGTGCACCTGGTTGAAGTCATCGCTCCACACCGAGGCTGCCAGGCCATAGATGCTGTCGTTGGCCAGGCGCACTGCCTGCTCTTCGGTGTCGAAGGCGCTGACCGCCAGTACCGGCCCGAACACCTCCTCCCGTGCCAGGCTCATGCGCCCATCAACGTTCGCGAAAATGGTCGGTTCAATGTAATTGTCCGAGCCTTCAATGGTCAGGCGCCGGCCACCACATACCAACTGCGCGCCTTCCTGCCCGGCACGTGCAATGGCTGCTTCGATGCGCCCGGTCTGCTCGGCGTCGACGATGGCACCCGCGCGGCTTGCCGGGTCCAGCGGGTTGCCAGGCAACCACTGGCGGGCCTTGGCCTGTAGGCGCTCGATGAACTCGTCATGGATGGAGCGCTGCACATACAGCCGCGAGTTGGCCGAGCACACCTCGCCCTGGTTGAAGAAAATGCCGAATGCCGCCTTTTCCGCAGCCAGGTCCAGGTCCTGGCAGTTTTCAAACACCAGGTTGGGGCTCTTGCCGCCACACTCCAGCCACACCTGCTTGAGGTTGGATTGCGCCGAGTACTGCATGAAGTACTTGCCTACCTGGGTGGAACCGGTAAACACCAGGCAGTCCACATCCGGGTGCAGGCCCAGCGCCTGCCCGGCCTGCTCGCCAAGGCCCGGCACCACGTTCAACACGCCCTCCGGCAAACCCGCTTCCAGCGCCAGCTGGGCCAGGCGCAGGGCCGAGAACGGTGACTGCTCGGCGGGCTTTAGCACCACGCTGTTGCCGGCAGCCAGCGCCGGGGCCAGCTTCCAGGCGGCCATGTCGAGGGGGAAGTTCCACGGCACCACGGCCGCGACCACACCGAGCGCTTCACGGGTGATGGTGGCCAGCGCGTTGGCCGCAGTGGGGGCTACCTGGTCGTACAGTTTGTCCAGTGCCTCGCCGTACCAGGCGAACACATGCGCCGAGCCTGGCACGTCGATGTTGTAGGCGTCCATCACCGGCTTGCCCATGTTCAGCGAGTCCAGCAGTGCCAGTTCTTCGCGATGGGCCATGATCAGTTCAGCCAGGCGCAGCAGCACTTTCTTGCGCTCGCCCGGCGCCATGCGCGGCCATGGGCCTTGCTCAAAGGCCCGACGGGCACTGGCGACGGCTAGGTCGACCTCGGCCTGGCCGCAGGCGGCGACCTGCGCAAGCACGTTGTTGGTGGCGGGGTTGATGGCGGCGAAGGTGGCGCCACCCTGTGCGTTGACGGGCTTGCCGTCGATCAGCGCGTTGGCCGGGAGGTACAGGTCCGAGGCGCGTTGTTGCCAGAATTCGAGGGTGTACATTTGTACTCCTGGTGAACGTTGGAGCAGATTTTTTGTTAGTGGCGTCGTCCCGCAGGTGGATCGCCGGGGCTGTTTTGCAGCCCTTTCGCGACACAAGGCCGCTCCTACAGGAGACCGCGTATTAGCGGACAGACGCGGTCCCTGTAGGAGCGGCCTTGTGTCGCGATGGGGCGCAAAGCGCCCCCAAAGGGTTTACAGCTTGCCGACCAGGCGCGCCGTACGGTCCACGGCAATGCGGGTCTTCTCCACCAGCTCATCCAGCTCGCTGTGGTTGGCGATCAATGCCGGCGCCATGATCATCCGCCCCAGGGTCGAGCGAATGATCACCCCTTCCTCGAAACCAAAGGTGCGGCATTGCCAGGCCAGGTCGTTCTCGTTGGCAAAGCGCTTGCGCGTCGGTTTGTGCTCGGCGAACTGCAGCGCCGCCACCAGCCCTGCGCCCTGTACCTGGCCGATCAACGGGTGATCGGCAAACACCTCGCGCAGGATGCGCTGCAAGTACGGCCCGGTGTCGTCCTTTACCTGGCGCACGATGCCTTCGTCACGCAGCGCCTTGAGGTTGGCGATGGCCACTGCCGCCGCCACCGGGTGGCCGGAATAGGTCAGGCCGTGGGCAAACACCCCGCCACGCTCCACCAGCGCTTCGGCAATACGCTTGCTCAGCACCAGGCCACCCATGGGCACGTAGCCGCTGGTCAGGCCCTTGGCGATCGACAAGGTGTCGGGCTCGAAGCCGAAGTACTCATGGGCAAACCACTCGCCGGTGCGGCCAAAGCCACCAATCACCTCATCGGCACACAGCAGCACGTCGTACTGGCGGCAGATGCGCTGGATTTCCGGCCAGTAGCTTTCCGGTGGGAAGATCATCCCGCCCGCGCCCTGGAACGGTTCGGCGATAAAGCCGGCGACGTTTTCGGCACCCAGCTCAAGGATCTTTTCCTCCAGCTGCAGGGCGCAGCGGCGGCCGAACTCGGCCGGGGTCAGCTCGCCGCCCTCGGCGTACCAGTACGGCTCGTCAATGTGCGCAACATCCGGGATCAGCCCGCCCATTTCGTGCATGAACTTCATGCCGCCCAGCGCCGTGGCTGCCAGGGTCGAGCCGTGGTAACCATTCCAGCGGCCGATCATGATCTTCTTGCTCGGCTGGCCGACCACCTGCCAATAGCGGCGTACGGTACGGATCAGCACCTCGTTGGCCTCGGAGCCGGAGTTGGTGTAGATCGCGTGGCTGTAGTGCCCCGGCAGCAGGCTGAACAGCAGTTCGGACAGCTCGATCACCGCCGGGTGGGTGGTGTGGAAGAACATGTTGTAGTAGGCCAGCTGGTCCATCTGCGCGGCGGCGGCAGCGGTCAGGTCGCGGCGGCCATAACCGAGCTGGGTGCACCACAGGCCGGACATGCCATCCAGGTAGCGCTTGCCCTCGCTGTCCCACAGGTGCAGGCGTTCGCCACCGACGATCACCCGCGGCCCTTCGGCGTTCAGCGCCTTCTGGTCGAGGAAGGCATGGATGTGGTGCGCGGCATCGGCCGCCTGGTAGTCACGGGTCTGGCGTTGCGGGGCGAAAGGCGCATTCATTGTTGGTTTTCCTTTGCGGTGGGGTTGCAGGGTGGCTGGCGCTCAGCGCAGCTTGCCCATGTAGCTTTCCAGCGGGTCCTTGCCCAGCACGCCCTGGGCATTGGCCAACGCGTCGATGAACAAGGAGAACAGCTCGGACTGGGTGCCGATGTCGAGCTTGGCGTAGACGTTCTTGCGGTGCGATTTGATGGTGTCTTCCGACACCCCCAGGCGCTCGGCCAGCGACTTGGTCGAATGGCCTCGTAATATCAGCTGGGCAATACGGCATTCACGCTCGGTCAGCAGCGAGCTGCCAAAGTTGTTCAGCGCAGCGTGGATGCGTTGTTCGAGGATGTTCTCGAAGCGCCCGGCGCGGCTGTCCAGCCCGGCGAAGTGCTTGCCGAGTACCGCCAACACCCAGGGCGTGATGCGCCCGAACAGCTCGCGGCATTGCGGGTCGAGCTTGTCGGTGAAGGCCAGCGACACTGCCAGGCTCTGCCCGGGCGCTACCTGGAGGATGTAGTTGAGCTCATCCTCCAGGTGTGAGTGCCGGTAGAACGACTGGTAGTACTCGCTCACCTCGAAATGGTCGGGCGCGACTTCGAACAGGCCGTAGCAGCCGGATTCGACCTGCTCCACGCAGGCACCGTAGAACGGGTCGAGCAGGTAGAAGCCCGACAGGTAGCGGCTGACGTTGCCCTCGGGCTGCCAGGGCGCCTTGTCGTCCTGCTCGAAGAGTGCGCAAGGCATGCCGTCGTGCGGGTACAGGTACACCGTGGTGGCCTGGATCGGCCGGATCACGCCCAGTGCCGCAAACAGGTTGGCGGCAAAGCCCGGCCGGCCGATCGACTCGGTGACCTTGGCCAGGTGCTCGAACCACTGTTCTGAAAGCAATTGATTAGTCACTGTGGGCCTGCCGTATGAAGTAAGGCACCGCCGCCAGTGCGGTGCGTTGTTGGCCAGATACTCCCATGGCATTGCAAACACCGAAATCACCCTTTGGGGTGAGCAAATGCGTTGCTGCTTCGGCTCACCCCAAAGGGTGATTCCGGGTACCGGCGGGGTGTGGGAGCATCAACCCGCCCCAGCGCTGCGAGCCTTCCGCTCGACCTCCTTGCACAACGCCCACCGGTAGCGAGCCTGCTCGCCTGCCGCGGTGTCCTGCATCCCTTTCCAGGAGTTAGCAATGCATACAACAACAAGTACAGCCCAAAGCCCTGCACATGACACCGCTTCGCATGCACCTTCACAACCCAGTACCGGTCGCTTCCGCAAGTCCATGGGGCTGACCGCCCTGGTGCTGTTCGGCCTGGCCTACATGGTGCCCCTGGCTGTCTTCACCACCTACGGGCTGGTCACCCAGATGACCAAAGGGCACCTGCCCACCGCCTACCTGCTGACCCTCGCCGCCATGCTGCTGACCGCCTACAGCTACGGCCGCATGGTCCAGGCCCACCCTTACTCCGGCTCGGTCTACACCTACACACGCAAGGCCTTCGGTAGCCATATCGGCTTCATCACCGGCTGGACACTGCTGCTCGACTACATCTTCCTGCCGCTGCTCAGCTACCTGCTGATCGGTATCTACATGTCGGAATACTTCCCGGCCATCCATGCCTGGGTATGGGTGGCGGGCTCCATTGCCCTGGTCACCTTCCTCAACCTGATCGGCATCGAGTCGATCACCCGGGTCAACTGGATCCTGGTGGTGGCGCAGTTGGTGTTCATCATCGTCTTCGTCGCTTTGTCCATCCTCAAGCTCAACGGGCAGGCAGAGCCGGTGTCGCTGCTGGCACCCTTCCACCACGAAGGCTTCAGCGCACCATTGATCATGACTGGCGCTGCCGTGCTATGCCTGTCGTTCCTGGGCTTCGATGCGGTGTCGACCATGGCCGAGGAAACCAGCAACCCGACCTACCGCATTCCGGTGGCGATCCTCGCGGTGTCGCTGATCGGCGGCTTGCTGTTCCTGGTGGTGTCATATTGCGCGCAGATGGTGTTCCCCGACTGGGGCAGCTTCGCCGACCCGGACTCGGCCTCGGTGGACGTGATGCGCCGGGTTGGCGGCGAACTGCTGGTAACTGCTTTCACCGCCACCTACGTGGCCGGCTGCTTCGCCTCGGCCATGGTGTCCCAGGCCAGCGTGTCGCGGGTGCTGTTTGCCATGGGCCGTGACGGTGCGCTACCGCGGGCATTCGGCCAACTGGTGACGAAAAAGCGCGTGCCAGCCGTGGCCATCCTGCTGGTCAGCCTGCTGTCATTGATTGCCCTGGTGATCACCCTCGACACCGTGGCCAACATGATCAGCTTTGGCGCACTGTTCGCCTTCTCGGCGGTAAACCTGGCGGTGGTCAAGCACTACCTGGTCGACCAGAAGCTGCGTGGCGGCCGCAACTTCCTGCTGTACGGCGCCATTCCCGGCCTGGGCTTCCTCAGCACGCTGTGGCTGTGGAGCAGCCTGACCAGCCTGTCGTTCACCATCGGCCTGTGCTGGATGGGCATGGGCCTGGTGGTGCTGCTGGGGCTTACCCGGGCGTTCCGGGTTAAGCTGCCGGAGTTGCAGATGGCCGAGTGACCCGCTCCCACATGTTCGGTGGCAGCTTGCACCATTTGGCCCACATCGCCATGCTGGTGCGGCCTGCCTCCGACAAGACCGCCCCACGATGACCGCCGATATCACCTTCCAGCAGTTCTGCAACTGGCTCAAACTCAAGCACCTGGTACTGATCGATACCCTCGCTCGCACCCAGAACATGCACGTGGCCGCCGAGCAGATGAAGCTCACCCAGCCGGCGCTGAGCAAGATGCTGCGCGACCTGGAGGACATGCTCGGCTTCGCCCTGTTCGAGCGCCTGCCGCGCAGCATGAAGCCGACCGAACTGGGTGAGCAGGTGGCGCGCTATGCCCAGGTTACCCTCAACGACACCAAGAACTTCGTCGCCCAGATCAACAAGCTGCGCAAAGGCGGCCATGGCTACCTGAAGGTCGGCACCATTTTCGCGGCCACCTTCAATGTGCTGCCCGAGGCCATCACCCTCACCAAGGAGCAGCGCCCGCTGCTGTCGATCGAGGTGGTCGAGCAGACCAGTGACAACCTGCTGCAGATGCTCAAGCGCAAGGAAATCGACCTGATGATCGGGCGCTTCACCGAAGACCATTACCGCCAGCTGTTCGACTTCCGCTCATTGGGCCCAGAGCCGTTCGTGCTGGTAGTCAACCCGCGCCACCCGCTGGCAACTGCCCGTGCCATCGACCCGGCGGAGCTCAGCCGCTGGCCGTGGATCCTCTACCCTAGCGGTACGCCGATCCGCGCGCGCATCGAGCAGGCCTTCCACGAACATGGCATCCCCCTGCCCGACAACACCGTCGACACCATCTCCATGCCAACCTTCCTGCAGCTGCTGCAGTCCGGCCCGGCCGTGGCCATGCTGCCGGCGCCAATGGTGCAGCCGCACCTGGACACCCACGCCCTGTGCCAGCTCGACTGCGCGTTCGCGGTGGCGGCGCTGGACTTCGGCATCATCACCCGCAAGGACGACCCGCTGCCGCCCGCCGCCGCGATGTTCAGCGAAACCCTGCTGGCGCTGTATGCCCGGCGAAACCCGTAATACCAGCGCGATAACAAGCTGTTATCACCTGATCCAGATTAATCATTATTCAGCGTTCATTTCGCCCTCTACATTCCCGGCAACGACTGTCATTGCCTACTGGAGACGAAATGTCCATCGAACACCGCCTGAACCACATCGCCGGCCAGCTCAGCGGCCAGGGTGAAGTGCTGCTGAATAGTGTCGACGCCCAGACCGGCGAGCCACTGCCGTATGCCTTCCACCAGGCGACTGGCGGCGAAGTCGAGGCCGCCGTACTGGCCGCCGAAGCAGCCTACCCGGCCTACCGCAGCACCAGCCCGGGCCAACGCGCCACCTTCCTCGACGCCATCGCCAACGAGCTGGATGCCCTGGGCGATGACTTCGTGCAGCACGTGTGCCGCGAAACCGCCCTGCCGGAAGCACGCATCCGCGGTGAGCGTGCACGCACCAGCAACCAGCTGCGCCTGTTTGCCGAAGTGGTGCGCCGTGGCGACTTCCTCGGTGCGCGCATCGACCGTGCCCAGCCCGCGCGCACCCCGCTACCGCGCCCGGACCTGCGCCAATATCGTATCGGCGTGGGCCCGGTGGCGGTGTTCGGTGCCAGCAACTTCCCGCTGGCCTTCTCCACCGCAGGCGGTGACACCGCCTCGGCGCTGGCAGCCGGCTGCCCGGTAGTGTTCAAGGCCCACAGCGGGCACATGCTCACTGCCGCCCACGTGGCGGCGGCAATCGACCGTGCGGTAGCCAGCAGCGGCATGCCTGCGGGTGTGTTCAACCTGATCTACGGCGCTGGCGTAGGCGAGGCGCTGGTCAAGCACCCGGCCATCCAGGCAGTCGGCTTCACCGGCTCGCTGCGTGGCGGCCGCGCCCTGTGCGACATGGCCGCGGCGCGCCCGCAGCCGATCCCGGTGTTCGCCGAAATGAGCAGCATCAACCCGGTGATCGTGCTGCCTCAGGCGCTGCAGGCCCGTGGCGAACAAGTGGCTGCCGAACTGGCCGCCTCGGTGGTGCTGGGTTGCGGCCAGTTCTGCACCAACCCGGGCCTGGTGTTGGGCATCAAGTCGCCACAGTTCGAGCGTTTCCTGCACACGTTGGTGGCGCGCATGGCCGACCAAGGCCCGCAAACCATGCTCAATGCCGGCACCCTGCGCAGTTACGAAAACGGCGTGCAGCACCTGCTGGCGCACCCAGGCATCCAACACCTGGCCGGCCAGCCACAAACCGGCAACCAGGCCCGCCCGCAGCTGTTCAAGGCTGATGTGAGCCTGCTGCTCAACGGTGACCCGCTGCTGCAGGAAGAAGTGTTCGGCCCGACCACCGTGGTGGTGGAAGTGGACGATGCACAGCAGCTGGCCGAGGCCGTTCGCCACCTGCAGGGCCAACTGACCGCTACCCTGATCGCCGAACCGGACGACCTGCGTGCCTTTGCCAGCCTGGTGCCGCTGCTGGAGCGCAAGGCCGGGCGCCTGCTGCTGAACGGTTACCCGACGGGCGTGGAAGTGAGCGATGCGATGGTGCACGGCGGGCCTTACCCGGCTACTTCCGATACCCGTGGTACTTCGGTGGGTACCCTGGCCATCGACCGCTTCCTGCGCCCGGTATGCTTCCAGAACTACCCGGATGCACTGCTGCCGGACGCATTGAAAAGTGCCAACCCGCTGGGGATTGCGCGGTTGGTGGATGGTGTGAGCAGCCGTGAGGCGGTTTGATCGGACATTGAGGTAGCCTGAACCGGCCTCTTCGCGGGTAAACCAGCTCCTACAGGTATATCACCGCCTTGTAGGAGCGGGTTTACCCGCGAACACCGGCACAACCGGTGCCATACACCGGTTGCCACCACAGGTCCCGACCAAGTTCTTGTATACAACTTAAAAAAACTCTGTTTACACTGTTGCACGCCTACGACATCGGCAAACGCCGCTGCGTATTGCGACAGGCACAAGCCAATGCTATTCCCATGCTTGCCCGAATCCCTCGGGCACCCTCTGCAACACCCTTCCTGCTACACCTCCCCGCTGCTGTTGCGCCCCGGCTCACGCGCCCCTGAGCACCTGGCCTGCCACCGCTAATCTTTCTACAGCCAAGCTGAAACCAGCCCCAACGGGGAGAATTACCCATGCCCAAGACTTTACTGGTAAAAAACGCCGCACTTCTGGTCACCATGGACGGCGAACGCCGTGAGATCAAGAACGGCGGCCTGTACATCGAAGACAACCTGATCAAGCAGGTCGGCCCCAGCGATACCCTGCCACAGCACGCCGACGTGGTGCTGGACATGGCCGGCAAAGTGGTTATCCCTGGCCTGGTCAACACCCACCACCACATGTACCAGAGCCTTACCCGCGTGGTGCCGGCGGCCCAGGACGGTGAGCTGTTCAACTGGCTGACCAACCTGTACCCGATCTGGGCACGCCTGACCCCCGAGATGATCGCGGTGTCAACCCAGACCGCAATGGCCGAGCTGATCCTGTCCGGCTGCACCACCTCCAGCGACCACCTGTACATCTACCCCAACGGCTGCAAGCTCGACGACAGCATCCATGCCGCCGCCGAGATCGGCATGCGCTTCCACGCCGCCCGCGGCAGCATGAGCGTGGGCCAAAGCCAGGGCGGCCTGCCGCCTGATTCGGTGGTGGAGAAGGAAGCCGACATCCTCAAGGAATCCCAACGCCTGATCGAGGACTACCACGACGCCAGCCACGGCTCGATGCGCCGCATCGTGGTAGCGCCCTGCTCGCCATTCTCGGTCAGCCGCGACCTGATGCGCGAAGCCGCCGTGCTGGCGCGCCAGTACGGCGTGTCGCTACATACCCACCTGGCCGAGAACGTCAACGACATCGCCTACAGCCGCGAGAAGTTCGGCATGACCCCCGCCGAATACGCCGAAGACCTCGGCTGGGTCGGCCACGATGTCTGGCATGCCCACTGTGTGCAACTCGACCAGCACGGCATCGAGCTGTTCGCCCGCACCGGCACGGGTGTCGCCCACTGCCCATGTTCGAACATGCGCCTGGCTTCGGGCATAGCCCCGGTGCGCAAGATGCGCGACCACGGTGTGCCGGTTGGCCTGGGGGTTGACGGTTCGGCGTCCAACGACGGCGCCAGCATGATCGGTGAAGTGCGCCAGGCCCTGCTGCTGCAACGGGTGGGCTTCGGCCCCGACGCGATGACCGCACGCGAAGCGCTGGAAATCGCCACCCTAGGTGGTGCCAAGGTGCTCAACCGCAATGATATCGGCGCCTTGGCGCCGGGCATGGTCGCCGACTTCGTCGCCTTCGACCTCGGCCACGTGGCCTATGCCGGCGGCCACCACGACCCACTGGCGGCGCTGGTGTTCTGCACCCCGACCCAGGTGCACACCAGCGTGATCAACGGCCGTGTGGTGGTGAAGGACGGCCAGCTGGCCACCGTCGACCTGCCGCGCGTGCTGGAGCGCCACAACCAGCTGGCCTGCCAGTTGGTCAACGGCGCCTGATTTACCCGTTCGCAGTGCTAATACCAGTCACTTGAACAAAGCGGGGCTGCGCAGCAGCCCCGGTTACGCCTGCTGACGGGTAGCGCACACCACTATTTCCCGAATGCACACCGACTGCGGCTGGCCATAGGCAAAGCCGATGGTCTCGGCAATGGTCTCGGCCGTGAGTGCTCCGCCCATCTCCTGCTTCCAGTCGCTGTAGCCGGCCTTGATGGCCTCATCGGTGGTATGGCTAAGCAGTTCGGTATCGACTGCACCCGGCTCGATGGTGATCACCCGCACGTTGCTGGGCGACAGCTCTTCACGCAGGTTTTCCGACAGGCCGGTGACAGCGAACTTGGTGCCGACATAGGCGACATGGTTGGGGAAGGCCTTGCGCCCGGCCACGGAACTGACATTGATGATGGTGCCGTGCTTGCGCTCGACCATACCGCCAGCCACCGCATGGATACCATTGAGCAAACCACGAACGTTGACGTCGAGCATGCGGTCCCACTGTTCCGGGTCCTGTGTGGTGATATTGCCCAGCAGCATTACCCCGGCATTGTTGATGATCGCGTCAACCGGACCAAAGCGCGCCTCGGCCTCGGCAACGGCGGCCAGCACAGCCGCCCGGTCGGTGATATCAACCGCCAGCGCCAGGGTGTTTGGCAGCTGCAGTTGCTGCATCGGCGCCAGGCGGCGGGCCAGCAGCAACAGCGCGTGGCCGCGGCTGGACAGAAGCCTGGCAGTGGCCAGGCCGATGCCGGAGCTGGCACCGGTAATTACCACCAGGGGTTTATGGGTATTGGTCATGGTCGCAATCCTGTTATCCGATTTGCCTATGGGTAAGAAGTAGAGCGAGTATAGAAGCCGGTTTTTGTAGCGAAAAATGGGAAATTCCTCTCGCAACCATCGGCATCACTTATGGGTAACCCATGGACTATCGCCAGCTTCGTGCCTTCATCGCTGTGTTCGAAGAGCGCAACATCACCGCCGCCGCGCGTTCGATACACCTTAGCCAGCCAGCGCTATCCGGCAGCATCAAGGCACTGGAGGAGGCCTTGGGCACCACGCTGTTCGTGCGCCAGGCCCGCGGCGTCGCGGTGACCGAGGATGCCCGCGCGCTATACCCCGAGGCGCAGCGCATGGTCGCCGACGCCAATCGCCTGCTCGGCCGCTTCAAAGGTGATCGTGAACGTACGCCGTTGCAGATTGGTGTCGAGCAGGATGTAAGCGCGGCAGTGTTGGGCAAGGTGGTACTGGCGGCGGCGGCCATCCAGCCCTCGGTGCGCCTGCAACTGGTGACCGGCTGCATGGGCGCGGTGCGACTGGCTAGCGAAGAACTGCGCTGTGAGGATGAGTTGTTCCTGCCGTTGCACAGTGACCCGTTCGTGTTGGCCACTGCGGCCCAGGCAGGCGCTACCGAGCAATGGATTACCTGCCCTGCGCAACCCAGCCATCAGCGCCTGTTGCCGTTCTACAGCGCCAGCCCGGTGGCAGAAGCCGAAACTTTTGCCCTGGCCCTGGAAATGGTCGCCGCCGGGCTGGGCGCGGCAATCGTGCCGCAGTCGCTGGCCGCCGAGCATCGCGGCGTGCACAGCGAGCCCATGCCACAACTGGACCTGCGCCGGCGCATCGGCCTGTGCTACTCGGCCCAGGCGTTGGCGCTTGAAGGGGTTATTCAGCTGCGCGATGCATTGCAGCAGGCCTTCGCGATTGCGCGCTTACAGGACCAAGGATCATCTCATGCCAGGCCATGCCGCCGTGGTCCGACGGTGACGGTTTCACGTACTGGTAGCCCAGCTTCTGATACAGGGCCACATGCTGCTCCTTGCACATCAGGTGAATGGTCTGTTTGCCCGCCGCCTGCATGCGCGTGATGAATTCGTCCATCAGCCGCTTGGCGTAGCCTTTGCCCTGATGTGCCGGGTCCACCACCACCGACATGATCACCACATTCGGTGCAGCCGGGTCATGGCCGACCAGTTCCTTGAAGGCTTCGTCGGACATCACCACTTCGTGGGCGCAGCCGCTGTTGATGAAACCCACGATCTCGCGCGCATCTTCCAACAACAGGAAGCCTTCCGGGTATTGCGCGATACGGGTGCGGATCTTCTCCAGCGTGGCCGCTTCATCCCCTTCATAGGCGCCGATTTCGATGGCGTAGCAGCGTTCGGCGTCGGCGGCTGTGGGGGTGCGGAACTGGGGGGTGCTCATGGCGGGTTTCCTTGACGATGGGTGAAAGCAGCCGCCATGGTAAATGAGCACCAGCCTGCGCAGGCTGCAATTTTTCAGTGATAGGCCCCACAGGTACTGCGCACGCTTCGGGCTCACGCTGTACCTGTAGGAGCGGCTTTAGCCGCGAACACCGGCATCGCCGGTGCCATCAACCGCGTCGCCTGCATCGCGGGCAAGCCCGCTCCTGCAAGTATCAACCCACCGATTTCAACGGCACACGCCCACTCAAGCGCTCAAGCATGGTCGCACAGTACCAGTCGTCGAACTGGCACACCCCGTTCTCGGCATTTTCCGAGAATGGCCCCGGCTCATAGCTGGGCGACGACACCCCCGCATGCGTACCTTCCACCAGGCGGCGGTCCTGGTCGTTGGTGGCCAGCCATACCTTGGTCAACCGATCAAGGTCGTAGTCGACCCCTTCCACCGCCGACTCCGGCACCAGCCACTTGGTAGTCACCAGCGTTTCCCCCGGCCCGATCGGCAGTACGCGGAAGCTCAGTGCGTGGTCGCCCAAGAAGTGGTTCCAGGTAGACGGATAGTTGAAGTACAGCAACGCACCAATATCCGCCTCACCACTGGTATCCAGCCGCCCATTGACCGCAGGCTTACCGTCCATGGTGTAGCTGACGGCGCCAGCCGAAAGCGGGATACGTGTCATGCGGAAGCGCCCCAGCGGGTCCATGACCAGGCGGCTGGGCATGCCCGCTGTCTCGCAGCGGGTCCAGTGAGCAACCAGCTCGGGGTCATCATCGCCCCCCACACCGGCCACCGACAGGTTTTCAACGAATGAGTTGAGCAGCTCCGGGTGGGTGCCGTCGCAGTGGTAGCACTCGCGGTTGTTTTCGAACACCAGCTTCCAGTTGCCCTTTTCCACCAGGTTGGACTCGAAGGCAACCTTGCAGTTTTCCAGGCCGTGCGGGGCGATGAACGGGCTGACCGCTGCGCGGAAGCTGCCGAAGTCTGGCGCCTGCTGCGCCACGCACACGTAGATGTAGGTGTGGACGATTTCCACATGCACCGGCTTGAGGTTGTACTGTGATTTGTCGAAGTCCGCGCCCATGTTGCCGGCATAAATCAGGTTGCCGTCCAGTTCGAATGTCCACTTGTGGTACGGGCACACCAGCTTGGCCACTTTGCCAGTGGCGTGTTCACACACTTTGGCGCCGCGGTGACGGCAAGCATTGTGGAAGGCGCGCACTTCGCCATCCTTGCCACGGACAACGGCTACCGGGTAGTCGCCAATCTGCAGGGTGAAATACTGGCCTGCCTTGGGAATTTCGAATGTATGGCCGGCGAAGACCCAGTCCTTGTGCCAGATCTGTTCAAGGTCCTGGCGGTAAACTTCCGGGTCCAGATACAATTCACGGGGCAATACATGCCGAGGCTTGCGTTGATTGATCAGGCCAATGACGGATTCATTACTATTCATTATTATCCTCCAGCCACACGGTGTTCACGACGACCGTTGACAGTTACTGAACCATTATTCTTTTAACTACCCACTTGCAGTTGGCCGGCAAGTTAAGCCACAGCCTTGTCTGTTTCAAACGACATTTTCAACGCACAACCCATAATGCAACGTTATGTTTTGACGCCTTCACACTTTCCACCACGAAAACTTGGAAAGCACCCAGTCCCGCACCCGGCCACAGGCGTCGTCATCGGTATTTTCCTTGCAAGCCAGGTAGTGCAGGCTGTTGCGCAAGGTCACTTGCTCGCGCACCGGCCTGATCAGCCGGCCCTGCTCGACCAGGCCGGCCACCAGCTGGTTCCAGCCCAGTGCAACGCCCTGGTTGGCCAGCACCATGTTGATGATCAGGTTGTAGTCGTTGGCGTGGAACAGTGGCGGGCAGTCGGCGCCCCGCTCATCGATGTCCACGTTGTGGAATGCCAGCCACACACTCCAGTCCACATGTTCAGCCACGCCAGCCCGGCCATACGGGCTCAGGTCCAGCAGCGCGCTTTTGCGCAGGCCTTCCAGCGTGCCGATCTCCGGGTGGCGCCTGAGGTACTCCGGGGAGCACACCGGGTAAATCACGTCATGGCACAGCGGGTAGAGCGTGTAGGCCTCCCCGACATTGGCGAACTTGGAAATGATCACATCCGGCTCCACGCCTGGCTCCCGCGTCAGAAAGTTCTGCGTGGTGATCAGGTTGAGTTCGATATCCGGGTTGTTGGCCCGAAACTCATTGATGTGATGCGACAGCCAGAACGCCGAAAATGCCGGAGAACAGCAAATCGTCAGCAGGTGTTTTTCCTGCGGTGTATGGCGTATCCGTTCCGCCGCTTGGGCAATGTTGACGAACGATAACTGAGACGCCTCGAAAAACACCGAACCGGCCGGTGTAAGTTCAACCGCACGGCCCACGCGCTCGAACAACTGGGCGCTCAGGTAAGTTTCCAGTTCGCGGATCTGCCGGCTGATCGCCGCCTGCGAAACACACAAGGCCTCCGCAGCCCGGGTAAAACTCTGGTACTTGGCCGCCGCCACAAATGCTTTAACCGCGCGCAACGAGGGCATGCGAAGTAACAAAGTATCAGGATCAACTTGGCGCTGCGACATCCTGGTAGGTGCTCCTCGTTCTGCGTACCCGTCCATTGAATCGTACACAGCGGTAAAAAAAACACATCAGCACTTAAATTACTTTACGCATAACCTTGAGTTATGCGAGCACTCGCGCACCCCATGGATAACACTGGGTTATCAAAAAAACCGTGTAAATGTCGTTGGACTTTATCCATGCCGCACACTTACATTAGGCGCCGACCTGTATGCCAAAGCCTCCCGCTCGGAATGGCTTTCACACTCTATAGTCAGCCGAGCCTCAGGCATCGGCATCTGGGTGACCCATGACAATAACTACAAGAGCATTCAGCCACACCTTCAAAGAGCGCAACTTCGGTTTCATGGCGCAGCCCGTTGCGCGGGCCAAACCTTCACGGGTCGGTTTCCTGTTGCTGGAAAACTTCTCCTTGCCCAGTTTCACCCAGGCCCTGGATGTATTGGTCACCGCCAACCTGATCGCTCCCGGCTCGATCAGGGTGCATACCTTCAGCCACAACCACAACGAAGTGATGAGCGACCTGGCCATCCCCATCCGCCCGGACACGCCGCTGACCGACGTACGCCTGTGCGACCTGGACATCATGGTGGTCTGCGGCGGCTTGCGTGCCGCCCGCACGGTACCTGCCTGGTTGATCGCCCTGCTGAAACGCCTGGCCAAGTTCCCCGTGGTGCTGGGTGGGTTGTGGAACGGCGCCTGGTACCTGGGCAGCGCCGGCCTGCTCGATGGTTACCGCTGTGCCATCCACCCAGAGCAGCGCATTGCCCTGGCTGAGCGAGTGCCGCACGCCTTGGTTACCCACGATGCCCTGGTGTTCGACAGGGACCGGCTGACCGCCGCTTCGCCAGCGGGGGCCTTCGAAATGATGCTGCAGTGGCTAAACATCGGCTGCAACCAAACGCTGGCCGATGCCGTGCTCGACACGCTGGACCATGATCAAAGCAAGTTCCGCAGTGTTCAAAAACCCCTGCAACCCAAGGTCAGCCGCCCCCTGCGCGAAATCATCAAGCTTATGGAAGCCAACCTTGAAGAGCCACTGGAACCCGGGCAATTGGCCCAGGCCGTCGGTTTGTCCGTGCGCCAGGTTCAGCGGATGTTCAAGGACCAACTCGATACCACCCCGCAGAAATACTACTTCCAGTTGCGCATTACCGAAGCGCGGCGCCTGATCCAAAACTCCAACGCGTCGATCTTCGAGGTTTCCATCGCCTGCGGCTTTGTGTCGTGCACCCACTTCAGCAGGTCCTACAGTGCGTTCTTCGGCCACCCACCTTCCAAAGAAGTGCGCTACGAAATCTGAAATACAAGGAGCACCAAAGGAAGGTTTCTGAACACGCCGTCGCCGGCACGGACAATAAAAATAATCGTATAGCCATCGATCACTGATTTTCGAGATGGCTTCACGGCCCCGTTTTGGGGGTCGCGCTGCCCCTTTTGCTCGAATATCATATCGGGAGACAACTATGACACGTCCTAATATCTCAGTCGAAGATGTACCGCTAAACAACTTCCACAAACTTCTCACGCTGCGCTCCGGCGGCGGTTCGTTCGTTGATGGCTATGTACTGAGCATCATCGGCGTTGCCCTGGCGCATATCAGCACGGCGTTGTCACTGAACAGCTTCTGGGAAGGCCTGATCGCCGCCTCGGCCCTGATCGGCATTTTCTTTGGCGGTTTCCTCGGCGGCTGGCTGACCGACCGCCTTGGCCGCAAGCGTTTATTCTTCGTCGGGCCCACCTTGTTCATCGTAGCGTCGCTGGGGCAGTTCTGGGCCGACTCGGCCCTGGCCATCTTCCTGCTGCGGCTGGTGATCGGTATTGCGGTGGGCATCGAATACCCGGTTGCCACTTCGCTGCTGGTCGAATTCATGCCCAGAAAGTACCGCGGCCCTCGCCTGGCCATGCTCACCATCCTCTGGTTTGCCGGTGCCGCAGCTGCCTATATTGTTGGCGAACTGCTGCTGCGCACGGGTGCAGAGGACGCCTGGCGCCTGGTGCTGGCCAGCTCCGCGACCATTGGCCTGGCCCTTTTCGTGGTACGTATCGGTACACCAGAATCGCCACGCTGGCTGCTCAGCAAAGGCCGCAGCACCGAAGCAGAACGGGTGATCAAGGCTGTGTACGGCAATGACTTCTCGCTGCGCAACCTGCCCGAACAAAGCGCCAGCCACACGGTGAACATCTGGAGCCTGCTGTATGCCGGTTATGGCAAGCGCATGCTGTTTGTCATTGTGTTCTGGACCTGCTGCATCATCCCGCTGTTCTCGGTCTACGCGTTTGCGCCCAAGGTGCTGTCGGCCCTGAACGTGAAAGGTGACAGTGCCTCGATCGGCTCGGTACTGATCACCCTGTTCTTCGTGGTCGGCTGCATGGTCGCTACCCGGCTGATCAACGTCATCGGCCGGCGCAACCTGTTGCTGTACAGCTTCCTGGTATCGGGCCTGGCCCTACTGTGCCTCGGCGCGTTCCACAGCAGCGCGGGCATCTGGATCCTGGTGTTCTTCGCCCTCTATGCGTTGTTCATTGGTGGTGCACAGGTGCTCACGCTGGTGTACCCGAACGAAATCTTCCCCACCGAAATCCGCGCCTTCGCGGTCGGCATGGGTACGTCCATCTCGCGCATCGGCGCCGCGGTGGGTACTTACCTGGTGCCGATGTCCCTCGATGTGCTGGGTATCGCACAGACCATGTACGTGGCCGCTGCCATCACCTTCTTCGGCCTGCTGCTGTCCTGGGCCCTGGCCCCGGAAACCCGCTCGCTGAACCTGCAGCAGGCAGCCGCCCTCGGCTAAGGCGGTAGTGTGGCGCTTGATGCGTGCCAGGGAAGGCAAGCATCATGGCGCCGGCTTGGCCGGCGATAGGGCCAGCGCAGCCCAACCTCAACCCCAGCCATCCATGCGCATGGTCGCCCGCACCAAACGCTGCTCCTCTTGTTCTATCTCGCGCAAGCTGTCGCGTATCCCGTTGATATGCTCCCGCGCTGCGCGCTGCGCCTGCTCGGGCAACTGCTCCATCACCGCGTGATACAACCGCGCATGCTGGCGGTCGATCTGGCGCTTCTGCGCTGGCCGGCAATACAGGTTGTTGACCGAAGCAAACACCGTGCTCAAGGTCAGGTCGCTAAGCGATTGCAAGGTATGCACCAGCACCGGGTTGTGCGACGCCTCGCTGATCGCCCGGTGGAAGGCGTGGTCGCGGCGGGCATGCTCGCGGGGATCGAGCGCTTCCTGGGCGGCGTGCGCGGCAAGCATCTCTTCATAGCGCCGGCGGATCAGCAATCGGTCGACATCGGTAGCACGCAACGCCGCCAGGCGCGCCGACTCTGCCTCCAGCAACGCCCGCACCTCCAGCAGGTCGAACAGCGTGCGCGGCTGCGAGCTGAACAAGTGCATCAACGGCGTGGCGCCCGCCTGCCCCGTCAGGTCGGCAACAAACGACCCGCGCCCCTGCTCGGTGTCGATGATGCCCCGCCCACGCAGAATACGCAGGCCCTCACGCAAGGCCGAGCGCGAGCAGCCAAGCTTTTCTACCAGCCGCCGCTCCGATGGCAGGGCCTGGCCCACCTTGAGCACGCCTTCGACGATCAGCCGCTCGACCCGTTCGGCCACCTGGTCGGCGACCTTGGCCTTGCCTTCAGCACCCACTACGCACCCTCCTGCTGGTAGGACCACTTCGAACACCTTGGTCTAATCTAGCCAGTTGAAGCCGCCAATGACCAGTGCCTGCAACGCAAACTGGTAGGACCAGTACTGCCAGCAGTCGACCTCGGCCGTTGGCACGCGCAGGCTGCAACGGTGATCGCTTCGCCAACAATTACAAGAACCGCTGCCGAGTGAGCCCATGAATATCCTGTACGACGAACGCGTCGATGGCGCGCTGCCCGCTGTTGACCAAGCGGCACTGCTGCAGGCGCTGCGTGCTGCCCTGCCGGACTTGGAGGTGCTGCACCGCGAGGAAGACCTCAAGCCCTATGAATGCGACGGCCTCTCCGCCTACCGCACGGTGCCACTGCTGGTGGTGCTGCCCGAGCGCCTGGAGCAGGTGCAGGCCCTGCTCAAGCTGTGTCACCAACGGGGCGTGCCGGTAGTGGCACGCGGCGCCGGCACCGGCCTGTCCGGTGGTGCCCTGCCGCTGGCCAAGGGCATCCTGCTGGTGATGGCACGCTTCAACCGCATCCTTGAAGTCAACCCGCAGGGCCGCTTCGCCCGTGTGCAGCCCGGGGTGCGCAACCTGGCCATTTCCCAGGCTGCCGCGCCCCATGGCCTGTACTACGCGCCAGACCCCTCCTCGCAAATCGCCTGCTCCATCGGCGGCAACGTGGCCGAAAACGCCGGTGGCGTGCATTGCCTCAAGTACGGCCTGACCGTGCACAACCTGCTCAAGGTGGAAATCCTCACGGTCGAGGGCGAATGCCTGACCCTGGGCAGCGACGCGCTGGACAGCCCCGGTTTCGACTTGCTGGCATTGTTCACCGGCTCCGAAGGCATGCTCGGCATCGTCACCGAAGTCACCGTCAAGTTGCTGCCCAAGCCCCAGGTGGCGCGGGTGCTGCTGGCCAGTTTCGACAGCGTCGAAGACGCCGGCCGGGCGGTGGCTGAAATCATCGCCGCCGGGATCATCCCTGGCGGCCTGGAGATGATGGACAACCTGGCGATCCGCGCCGCCGAAGACTTCATCCACGCCGGTTACCCGGTGGACGCGGCGGCCATCCTGCTGTGCGAACTGGATGGCGTGGAGGCCGATGTGCACGACGACTGCGAACGGGTCGCCACCGTACTGGCACAAGCCGGGGCACGCGAGGTGCGGCTGGCCTGCGACGAGGCCGAGCGTGTGCGCTTCTGGGCCGGGCGCAAGAACGCCTTCCCGGCGGTGGGGCGCATTTCCCCGGACTACTACTGCATGGACGGCACCATCCCCCGCCGCGAACTGCCGCGGGTGCTCAAGGGTATCAGCGACCTGTCCACGGAATACGGCCTGCGCGTGGCCAACGTGTTCCACGCCGGCGACGGCAACATGCACCCGCTGATCCTGTTCGATGCCAACCTGCCCGGTGAACTTGAGCGCGCCGAGGCCATCGGCGGCAAGATCCTTGAACTGTGCGTGGCGGTGGGCGGCAGCATCACCGGCGAGCACGGCGTGGGGCGCGAGAAAATCAACCAGATGTGCGCACAGTTCAACAGCGACGAAATCACCCTGTTCCACGCGGTCAAGGCCGCCTTCGACCCGCAGGGCCTGCTCAACCCCGGCAAGAACATCCCCACCCTGCACCGCTGCGCCGAGTTCGGCGCCATGCATGTGCACCATGGGCAACTGCCCTTCCCCGAGCTGGAGCGCTTCTGATGAGCATGGACCGCGATAACAGCCAGGCCCTGCTGGAGCAGGTCAACCAGGCGCTGAACCAGGCCAGGCCACTGCGCATTCAGGGCGGTAACAGCAAGGCCATGCTCGGCAACCCCGGAGCCGGCGAGGTGCTCGACACCCGCAGCCACCGTGGCATCGTCAGCTACGACCCGACCGAACTGGTGCTCACCGCCCGCGCCGGCACACCGCTGCGCGAGATCGAGGCGGCCCTGCACGAGGCTGGCCAGATGCTGCCCTGCGAACCCCCGCACCTGGGCCCCGATGCCACCTTGGGCGGCATGGTCGCGGCCGGCCTGTCTGGCCCTCGGCGGCCGTGGGCGGGGTCGGTGCGTGACTACGTGCTCGGTACGCGGGTGATCACCGGCCACGGCAAGCTGCTGCGCTTTGGTGGCGAAGTGATGAAGAACGTGGCCGGTTACGACGTATCGCGGCTGATGGCGGGCAGCTTCGGCTGCCTGGGGCTGCTGACCGAAGTTTCGCTGAAAGTACTGCCACGGCCGCGCCAGTGCCTGAGCCTGCGCCTGCCGATGGGCCGCCACGAGGCGCTGGCCGAGCTGGCCGCATGGGGCCAGCAGCCACTACCGATCAGCGCCGCCTGCCATGACGGCGATGCCCTGTACCTGCGCCTGGAAGGCGGTGAAGGCTCGGTGCAGTCGGCGCGTCAGCGCCTGGGCGGCGATGCACTCGACAGCCGCTTCTGGAGCGACCTGCGCGAACAACGCCTGGCGTTCTTTGCCGCCCCCGCACCGCTGTGGCGCTTGTCCGTGCCCAACGCCACCGGCGAGCTGCACCTGCCTGGCCAGCAGTTGATCGACTGGGGTGGTGCCCAACGTTGGCTCAAGACCACGGCAACCGCACAGGCCATACGTGACCAGGTCGCCAAAGTGGGCGGCCACGCCACCTGCTATGCCCCCGGAGCGGCCAGCAGCCCGCCGCTGCCCGCGGCGCTGATGCGCTACCACCGTGCCCTCAAGCAGCAACTCGACCCCCAGGGGGTGTTCAACCCTGGCCGCCTGTACCCAGACCTGTGAGGCCAGACCATGCAAACCAACCTGAGCGAAACATCCCGACGCCTGGCCCGCGCCGACGAGGCCGAAAGCATTCTGCGTTCCTGTGTGCACTGTGGCTTCTGCACTGCCACCTGCCCCACCTACCAGTTGCTGGGCGATGAACTGGACGGCCCTCGCGGGCGCATCTACCTGATCAAGCAGATGCTCGAAGGGGCGCCAATCACCGCCAGCACCCAACTGCACCTGGACCGCTGCCTGACCTGCCGCAACTGCGAAACCACCTGCCCTTCCGGGGTGAAGTACCACGACCTGCTGGACATCGGCCGCGCCGTGGTCGAACAGCAGGTGCCGCGCCCGCTCGGCCAGCGCCTGTTGCGCCAGGGCCTGCGGGCGGTGGTGCCGCGCCCGGCGCTGTTCAAGGCCCTGACCCGCAGCGGCCAGGCACTGCGCCCGTTGCTGCCGGCCACGCTCAAGCGCAAGCTGCCGGTGCGGGTCACCGACCCCGGTCAACGCCCCGCGCCGCGCCATGTGCGCCGGGTGCTGATGCTGGAAGGCTGCGTGCAGCCGGCATTGTCGCCCAACACCAATGCCGCCGCCGCGCGCCTGCTCGACCGCCTCGGCATCAGCGTTCAACCGATCCAGCAGGCCGGCTGCTGTGGCGCGGTGGACTACCACCTCAACGCTCAAGAGCAGGGCCTGCAACGTGCGCGGCGCAATATCGATGCCTGGTGGCCGGCCATCGAAGCCGGTGCCGAGGCCATCGTGCAAACCGCCAGTGGCTGCGGCGCGTTCGTGCGCGACTACGGCCACCTGCTGGAAAAGGACCCGCGCTACGCCGCCAAGGCCGCCCGGGTCAGCGCCCTGTCCCGTGACCTGGTGGAGGTGCTGCGCGACGAGCCGGTCGAGCAATTGGGCCTGTGCGCCGAACAGCGCCTGGCCTTCCATTGCCCATGCACCCTGCAACACGCGCTGAAGCTGGGCGGCGCGGTGGAGGCGTTACTGACGCGCCTGGGCTTTACTCTCACCCCGGTGCCGGACGGCCACCTGTGCTGCGGCTCGGCCGGCACCTATTCGCTGACCCAGCCCGAACTGTCGCTGCAACTGCGCGACAACCGCCTCAACGCGCTGGAAAGCGGCAAACCACAAGTCATTGCCACTGCCAACATCGGCTGCCAGGCCCACCTTGACGGGGCTGGGCGCACGCCAGTGCGGCACTGGATCGAAATCGTCGAAACAGCCTTGAACCCGGAGAATCGCCATGCATAGCAAGTCCGTGATCGGCCAGGCCGAAGTCGCCCGTGTGCTGACCGCCGCCCGCCAGGAAGCCTTGACCCAGCAATGGAACGTGACCATCGCCGTGGTCGACGACGGTGGCCACCCACTGGCCCTGGAGCGCCTGGACGGCTGCGCGCCAGCCAGTGCCTACATCGCGATGGAGAAGGCCCGTACCGCAGCGCTGGGGCGCAAGGAAACGCGGGATTACGAGGAGATGGTCAATGGCGGGCGTACCGCCTTCGTCACCGCACCGCTGCTGACCAGCCTGGAAGGTGGCGTGCCGCTGCGGGTGGATGGCCAGGTGGTGGGTGCCATTGGCGTGTCCGGGGTCAAGTCCGAGCAGGATGCCCAGGTGGCCAAGGCTGGGGCTGCGGCCCTCTGAGTCCTGCACTGGCCTCTTCGCGGGTGAACCCGCTCCCACAGGTACCCCACCGCCCTGGAGTTCTGTGGTGTCCCTGTGGGAGCGGGTTCACCCGCGAAGAGGCCGGTACAAGCAACAGATTTCCAGAAGACTGAACATCGAGCGAATAGACAATGCCAAACCACCAGCTTCAGGTCGCCCCCACCCTCCAGCGCTTCATCGAAGACGAAGTGCTCCCCGGCACCGGCATCCAGGCCGCCAGCTTCTGGCAAGGCTTCAGCACCCTGGTCCACGACCTCGCCCCGCAAAACCGCGCCCTGCTCGCCGAACGCGAGCGCCTGCAAGCCGAACTGGACAACTGGCACCGCCAGCACCCCGGCCCGATCAGCGACATGGCCGCCTACCAGCAGTACCTGCAAGGCATCGGCTACCTCGTCGACGCCCCGCAAAACGTGCAAGTCAGCACCCGTAACGTCGACCGCGAAATCGCCGTGCAAGCCGGCCCGCAACTGGTCGTGCCGCTGAGCAATGCTCGCTACGCCCTCAATGCCGCCAACGCTCGCTGGGGTTCGTTGTACGACGCGCTGTACGGCACCGATGCCATCGCCGAAACCGCTGGCGCCGAACGCGGCCAAGGCTACAACCCGGTACGCGGCGGCAAAGTGATCGCCTATGCCCGGCAGTTTCTCGACGCCGCAGCGCCCCTGGACGGTGCTTCACACAGCGATGCCAAGGCCTATGCAATCAACCAGGGCACGCTACGGGTAACGCTGGCCGATGGCCGCCAGGTCGGCTTGCAGAACCCCGCACAACTCAGTGGCTATCAAGGTGAACCGAACACCCCGACAGCGATCCTGCTGCAACATCACCAACTGCATTTCGAAATCCAGGTCGACCCGGCCAACGCGATCGGCCAGCAGGACCTCGCCGGGGTCAAGGACATCCTCCTGGAAGCTGCGCTGACCACCATCATCGACTGCGAAGACTCGGTGGCCGCCGTGGATGCCGACGACAAGGTCAACGTCTACCGCAACTGGCTGGGGCTGATGAAGGGTGACCTTAGCGAACAGGTCAGCAAAGGTGGCAAAACCTTCAGCCGTACCCTGGCCACCGACCGCCACTACCACGGCGCAGACGGCCAGCCTCTGACCCTGCCGGGCCGCTCGTTGCTGTTTATCCGCAACGTCGGCCACCTGATGACCAACCCCGCCATCCATGACCGCGATGGCCGGGAAATCCCGGAAGGCATCCTCGATGCCGTGGTCACCAGCCTGATTGGCCTGCATGACCTCAAGCGCCGCGGCAACTCCCGCGAGGGCAGCCTGTACATCGTCAAGCCGAAGATGCATGGGCCGGCCGAAGTGGCTTTTGCCGAGCAGCTGTTCAGCCGCGTCGAGGCCCTGCTGGGCCTGCCTGCGCATACCTTGAAAATGGGCATCATGGACGAAGAGCGACGCACCAGCGTCAACCTCAAGGCTTGTATCGCCAGTGCGGCGTCACGGGTGGTGTTCATCAACACCGGTTTCCTCGACCGTACCGGTGACGAGATGCACAGCGCCATGGAAGCCGGCGCCATGCTGCGCAAAGGTGACATGAAGGGCAGCGCCTGGATCCACGCCTACGAGCGCAGCAACGTGCTGGTGGGGCTGGCCTGCGGGTTGCGCGGCAAAGCGCAGATCGGCAAGGGCATGTGGGCCATGCCTGACCTGATGGCAGCCATGCTCGAACAGAAAGTTGCCCAGCCCCAGGCCGGCGCCAACACCGCCTGGGTGCCCTCGCCCACCGCCGCGACGCTGCATGCGCTGCACTACCACCAGGTGGATGTAGCAGCTGTGCAGCAGGCACTGGAACAGGTTGACCTGAATAGCCAACGCAGTGCGTTGCTGCACGACCTGCTCAGCGTGCCGGTCAGCCCTGAGCGGCCCTGGAGCGCCGCCGACATCCAGGCCGAACTGGACAACAACTGCCAAGGCATCCTCGGCTACGTGGTGCGCTGGGTCGAGCAAGGGGTCGGCTGCTCCAAGGTGCCGGACATTCACGATGTGGGCCTGATGGAAGACCGTGCAACCTTGCGGATTTCGGCGCAGCACATTGCCAACTGGCTGCACCATGGGGTGGTCGATGCCGAGCAGGTCGAGGCGACCTTGCAGCGCATGGCCGGCGTGGTCGACCAGCAGAATGCCGGGGACCCGGCGTACCGGCCGATGGCGGCCGGCTTCGAGGCATCGCATGCCTTGCGCGCCGCCCGCGAGCTGGTGTTCAAGGGGCGGGAACAGCCGAGCGGCTATACCGAGCCGTTGCTGCATGGCTGGCGCTTGCGCTTCAAGCAGGAGGTGCAACGCTAGCTCAGGCTGGGTGCATGCCTCCAACCAGACTCTCGCCTGATAGATTGGCCCCATCAGAGGAGAACCAGAAATCTCCTACAAGGCACTCAGATGCGTCCTACTTGTTGCCTCAGCCCGGAGAAAACAAGATCTGCACTGGATGACAATCCAGGGGAAACTCCGCATGCACCCGTACGCTCGCTCCATCGCCGAACTGCGCAGCAGCCTGCGCGAAATGCTGGCCCATGACATGAACAACCCTGATGAAGACCCGCATTTGTCGGGGGTGATGTTTTTCTGCGCTACCGATGAACGCACCCGGCAGCTGATTGAACGTATCGAGTTGTTGGCCAGCGAGGTGTTTTTCGACCCGAACGGGCGGGCCATTTCGGAACACATGAAAGCTGCGGCGGTAGAGGGCGTGCGCATCAAGCGCAACCGTAAGGCGCCGGTGGACGAGACAGTGATACGCATAGCGCTGGCGGACAAAGGCTACATCACGGTGAGTACGGCACGGTTCTGATCGCCGACTGCCTGGTTTGGGGCTGCTTTGCAGCCCCATGCCCTTGCCCGGCCAATCCGCTATCCTGAACACTCCCCCGCTCCGGACCGCCCCATGGAACTGCACATTCGCCTGGAGGGCCGCAAAGGCCTGGCCGACCAGCTTTACCAGCAACTGCGCGCCGGTATCGACAGCGGCCACCTGGCCGCCGGCACCCAGTTGCCACCAACCCGCCTGCTGGCCGAGCAACTGGGCGTGTCACGCAAGACCGTGGCCGAAGCCTATTCGCGGCTAACCTACGACAACCTGCTCAGTGGCGTGGTCGGCCGTGGCACCTTCATCACCCCGCGCCAGCCGCTACGCAGCAGCGAATCAGCCACCATCCCCCTGGCCGGCGCCGCGTCCCTTGAGCGCTGGCAGCAGCGCGCCACCGTACTCGGCCAACGCCAGCTGCAGGCGCCATCGCGTTATGACTTCGTCGGTGGTGCTTCGAGCAAGGCGCAGTTCCCGTTCGACCAGTGGCGCAGCTGCCTGAACTACGCCCTGCGCCGCAGCCAACGCCACCCCGAGCGGCAGTTCCCGGCCCAGGGCCTGCCGGAACTGCGCGAGGCCATTGCTCACCACATCGCCTATGCCCGCGGCGTGCACTGCAGCGCAGCCGACCTGCTGGTGTGCAACGGCGCCCAGCAGGCGCTGGACCTGATCGCCCGGGTGCTGGTCGAGCCAGGTTGCCAGGTGGCCATGGAAGACCCCGGCTACCCGCCGGCACGGCAACTGTTCCTGGCCCTGGGCGCCCGCCTGCAATCCGTGCCGGTGGATGATGAAGGCCTGTGCGTGGAGCAGATCGCCGAAGGCACCCGGCTGATCTACGTAACGCCCTCGCACCAGTTCCCGCTGGGCATGCCGATGAGCGAACCACGCCGGCACGCACTGCTGGCAAGGGCCGCCGAGCTGGGTGCGTTGATTATCGAAGACGATTACGACTGCGAGTTCCGCTACCACGGGCCGGCCTCGGACGCCTTGCAGCGCCTCGACCGGCATGGCCTGGTGGCTTATGTGGGGACCTTTTCCAAAACCCTGCTACCTGAGCTACGCCTGGGGTATGCCGTGCTGCCGCCTGCCGTGCTCCAGGCCGCCTGCGTGGCCAAGCACTTGAGTGACTGGCACAGCCCGACCCTGCTGCAGTGGGCGCTGGCGCGTTTCCTTGGCGAGGGCCACCTGAACAAGCATATCCGCCGTTGCCACGAGGTCTACAGCGCCCGCCGCGAGCGCATCCTGGCACGCCTGGGCGGCGACCTGGCGCCGTGGTTCAGCGCCATCCCCGCCAGCGCCGGCTTTCACCTCAGCGCCTTGGCCAAGCCTGGGGTCGATGTGGAGTTGTTGGCCAACCTCGCACGCAAGGTGGAGGTTGGCCTGTACTCGCTGGCGCCGTTCTTCAGCGAAGCGCCGGTGCGCCCAGGGCTGTTGCTGGGCTTTGGCGCCATCGAACTGCTGGACATCGACCCGGCACTGGACCGGGTGCGCGATACCCTGCAGCGCCTCAGCTGACCGCTGCAGCCTTGCCTGCCGCCGCCGGACGGGCGATGGCTGCGGCATAGCCACGTGGATTGAAGCAAGTAGTCACCAGCAACATTGCCAGCACGGTCACGGTCAGCAGCGCCCACGACGCCTGGAAATCGCCACTCACATCGCGCAACCAGCCGGTGATGTACGGCACGATGCCGGTAATGATGAAGCCGATGCCCTGTACGAACGCCGCCAAGCTGCCAGCCTCGGCGGGCGTCTTCAGGTGTTCCAGGGTCAGCGTCAGGCTCTGGCTGAAGCAGGCGCCCAGGCCAAAACCGATCATCGCTACCCACAGCCCCGAAGCCAGCGTGGGCGCCAGCAGCAGGCCGAGGAAGCCCCCCAGCTGGATCGCCAGCGCCAGCCACAGGCCTGGGCGACGGTCTGCCCAGCGTCGCAGCAACAGCGGCAGGCCCAGCGCACCGGCCACCTGGAAGATGGTCATCAGGCCCACCAGGTCGGCACCGCCCTGGGCGCTGCCGCCGTGCTCGATGTGATACGCCGGCAACCACGCCACCATGCTGGTGTAGCCGCCATTGATCAGGCCGAAGTACAGGGCCAGCAACCAGGCCCGACGCGTGCCGAACCAGTGCCCGCCCGTGGCGCCGGCCAGCTTTGGCGCTTCTTGCCGTGGCCGCAACACGGCCCAGGCCAGTACCGCCAGCACTGCCGGGATCGCCCACAGGCCCAGGCCGGCCTGCCAGTGGCCAAAGTAGCCGCTGATATGTGGCCCGAGCACTGCCGCCAGGCCACCGCCACTCATCAGCGCCGCAGAATACAGGCCCATCGCCCCGGCCAGGCGCGCGGGGAACCAGCGGTTGACCAGCCCCGGCATCATGCCCTGCACCACCGCCACGCCCAGGCCGGCGAGCACCGCACTGGCAATCAGCGCCCAGGCGCTATCCAGCTGCAGGCGCCACAGGCAGGCCAGGGCGATGGCGGCCAGGCCACCGAGCATGCCGCCATGTTCGCTGATCCAGCGCCGCAGCCACGGTTGCAGCAGCGGTACCAGGCCCATGCACAGTACCGGCAGCGCGGTCAGCAAGGCCGCTTGCTGGTAACCCAGGCCGGTACTGGCGCGCATGGGTTCGAGTAACGGGCCGATACTGGTCAGGATCGGCCGCAGGTTCAGCGCCAGCAGGATCACCAGCAACAGGTTCAGTGCAGCTCTCATTGTGAATCAGTTCTCTTGAAGCAAGACCTGGCCATTATCCCGGCTTGGCCGGCGTGGCAGAAATGAAGAGATTGGATGCCTGTCAGTGGCCACCTGAATGGTCGATTGGCCTCCCGCTTAAGTGCGCGATTGGCTATCGGGGTGGCCAATAGGCGGCGCTACAGTAGCGCCATCCCCACCCCACACCCTTTGGAGACAGCCATGCACAACCGTATCGAATGGGCCAAGCACGCCCCGGAGGCCTACAAGGCCATGGTCGGTCTGGAACAGGCCCTGGCCAAGAGCGGCCTGGAAAACTCGCTGCTGGAGCTGATACGCCTGCGGGCCTCGCAGATCAATGGCTGCGCCTACTGCGTCAACCTGCATGCCAACGATGCGCGCAAGGCCGGCGAGACCGAGGCACGCCTGCAGACCTTGTGCGCCTGGCAGGAAACCGCCTACTTCACCCCGCGCGAGCGTGCTGCGCTGGCCTGGGTGGAGAGCCTGACCCGCTTGCCTGAACAGGGCGCGCCGCAGAGTCAATACGAAGCCCTGCAGGAGCACTTCGAGCCGGCCGAGGTGGCCAACCTGACCTTGGCGATTGCCACCATCAATGCCTGGAACCGGTTCGGGGTCGGGTTTGCCATGGTGCCGGCCTGAACATTGATTGCTAGCCTGTGCCGGCCTCTTCGCGGGTAAACCCGCTCCCACAGGTACAGCACAGGTTTCAGATTTTGTGCGTTTCCTGTGGGAGCGGGTTTACCCGCGAAGAGGCCGGAACAGGCAATACATCAACGCCCGGCCAACCGCGCCCGATAACTCCCCGGGCTCTGCCCGGTCCATTTCTTGAACGCCCGATGAAATGCGCTGGGCTCCTGGAACCCTGCCTGTTCGGCAATTTCGGCAATGCTCAACTCGCCTTCGCGCAAGCGCTCGAAGGCCATCGCCCGGCGCACCTCATCCTTGATCTGCTGGTATGAACGCCCTTCCCGCTCCAACTGCCGGCGGAAGGTACTGGCGCTGACCCCCTGCTGCTGTGCCAACGCCGCCAGCGTCGGCCACTGCCCATAGCAGCGCGCACGCAAATGCCGGTACACCTCGGCCACCAGCCCGTTCTGGTTGCGAAAGCGGATCACCAACCCCTGCGGTGCGCTGCGCAGGAAGGTTTTCAGGGCCGCCAGGTCCTGCACCACCGGCAAGCGCAGGTAAGCACTGTCGAATTCCACCTCGGTGCGCCCACTGCCCAGGCGCAGGTCCGGGCCCCACAACAGCAGGTCGTCCTCCTGGGCCGGGCGCGACACCGCCAGCTCAGTGCGGTCGATGGCGATGCGCCGCCCGGCCAACCAGCACAGCATGCCGATCATCAGCACCAGGTAGGTTTCCTCGGCGTACACCCGGGTCAGCGGGTCGGCAATACTCGACTGCACGCTGATCAACGCCCGCCCGCCACGCACCGTCAGGCTGCCGCGCAGGTCCCGCAGGAACAGGCCGAAACCGCCCATACACTGGCGCAGGGCCTTTTCCAGGTTCGGCTCCAGGATCAGGCCCCGGCAGATCAGGGCAAAACTGCCCAGCGGCATGCCATGGCTGTCGAGGCGGAAGAACTCGTCATCCAGGCGCTGGATCAACGCCAGCCACAGCTGGGCAAAAGCCTTGGCCGGCACCCGCGCCTGGGGTTGCTCGAGCAACTGCGGGTCGATGCCCACCGCACGCAGCTGTGCATCGCGTTCGGCCGGGCAATCGCGCAGGGCGTGGAGCATGGCATTGAGAAAGTACACGGCGACCGAATCGCTATCGCGCATGGCGGTTTTCGCTGTCTATGCTGAGTGGCAAAAAGTGCCAGGTTGTTTGAGCAGTTCCGGCATAGGCTGTAACAGAGCCTTTGCCTAGACTCGATCCCACTCCGGGACCGCCGGCCATTCTCGCAGAGCCAGGCCCGGTCCCGCCATGCCTTCGCAATCGGAGCCTCTATGAGCAGCGCAGAAATTTACGTCGTCAGTGCCGTCCGTTCAGCCATTGGTGGCTTTGGCGGTTCCCTCAAGGACCTGCCGCTGGCCGACCTGGCCAGCGCCGTAACCCGTGCCGCCATCGAGCGTTCGGGCGTGGCCGCCGAGCACGTCGGCCACCTGGTGATGGGCACGGTGATCCCGACTGAAGCGCGTGACGCCTATCTGGCCCGGGTGGCAGCGATGAACGCCGGCATTCCCAAGGAAACCCCGGCGTTCAACGTCAACCGCCTGTGCGGTTCGGGCCTGCAGGCCATCGTCTCGGCGGCCCAGGGCCTGCTGCTGGGCGACACCGACGTGGCCGTGGCGGCCGGCGCCGAATCCATGAGCCGTGGCCCGTACCTGCTGCCACAGGCGCGCTGGGGCGCACGCATGGGTGACCTGCAAGGTATCGACTACACCGTCGGCGTGCTGCACGACCCGTTCCAGCACTTCCACATGGGCATCACCGCCGAGAACGTGGCGGCCAAACACGGCATTACCCGCGAAATGCAGGACGAACTGGCCCTGACCAGCCAGCGCCGCGCCGCCCGCGCCATCGCCGAAGGCCGTTTCGCCAGCCAGATCGTTCCAGTGGAGCTGAAAACCCGCAAAGGCAGCGTGCAATTCAGCGTCGATGAACATGTACGTGGCGACGTGACTGCCGAGCAGCTGGCCGGCATGAAACCTGTGTTCAAGAAAGACGGCAGCGTCACCGCCGGCAACGCCAGCGGCATCAACGATGGCGCGGCTGGCTTGGTGCTGGCCACCGGTGACGCTGTGCGCCGCCTGGGCCTGAAGCCGCTGGCACGCCTGGTAGGTTACGCGCATGCCGGGGTAGAACCTGAACTGATGGGCCTGGGGCCGATCCCGGCCACCCGCAAGGTACTGGAAAAGACCGGCCTGAACGTGCATGACCTGGACGTGATCGAGTCCAACGAAGCCTTCGCCGCCCAGGCCTGCGCCGTGGCCCGCGAGCTGGGCTTCGACCCGGAAAAGGTCAACCCCAATGGCTCGGGCATTTCCCTGGGCCACCCGGTGGGCGCCACCGGCGCGATCATCGCCACCAAGGCCATCCATGAACTGCAGCGCATCCAGGGCCGCTACGCCCTGGCCACCATGTGCATTGGCGGCGGCCAAGGCATCGCCGTGATCTTCGAGCGCGTCTGAGGGAACCTGACACATGAGCATTGAACAGATTGCCGTGATCGGCGCCGGTACCATGGGCAACGGCATTGCCCAAGTGTGCGCGGTGGCCGGCTACCCGGTGCTGCTGGTGGATGTTTCCGACGCAGCGCTGGAGCGCGGCGTGGCCACCTTGAGCAAGAACCTCGAGCGCCAGGTCAGCAAGGGCACCCTCGACGCCGACAAGGCCGCAGCGGCGAAAACGCGCATCCGCACCAGCACCGACTACGCCCAGCTCCGCGGCGCGCAGTTGGTAATCGAGGCTGCCACCGAAAACCTGCAGCTCAAGCAGCACATCCTGCAACAAGTGGCAGCCAACGTCGCCGCCGACTGCCTGATCGCCACCAACACTTCGTCGCTGTCGGTTACCCAGTTGGCCGCCAGCATCGAGCACCCCGAGCGCTTCATTGGCGTGCACTTCTTCAACCCGGTGCCGATGATGGCGCTGGTCGAGATCATTCGCGGCCTGCAGACCAGCGACAACACCTACGCCCAGGCGCTGGTGGTGACCGAAAAAGTTGGCAAGACCCCGATCACCGCCGGCAACCGCCCAGGCTTCGTGGTCAACCGCATCCTGGTGCCGATGATCAACGAAGCGATCTTCGTGCGCCAGGAAGGCCTGGCCAGTGCCGAGGACATCGATACCGGCATGCGCCTTGGCTGCAACCAGCCAATCGGCCCGCTGGCCCTGGCCGACCTGATCGGCCTGGACACCCTGCTGGCGATCATGGAGGCCTTCCATGAAGGCTTCAGCGACAGCAAGTACCGCCCCGCCCCACTGCTCAAGGAAATGGTCGCGGCCGGTTGGCTGGGGCGCAAGAGCGGTCGCGGTTTCTTTACCTACTGAGGAGCAAGCACCATGCCCCCGGTCAATGCCGCGATGCGCTGTGCCAACTTTGAAGAGCGACGTGACCGGGCCATGGCGCTGTTTGCCGAAAAGGGCTTTGGCCAGGTCAGCATGCGTGAGCTGGCGGCCCATGTGGGGCTGACCGCCGGCTCGCTATACCATCATTTCCCCAGCAAGCAAGACCTGCTGTACGACCTGATCGAGGAACTGTACGAAGAATTGCAGGCCACTTTGGACCAGGGCCGCAGAGCCATGGCTCGGGGGACTTCGGCGTTGAGCTGCCTGATTGCCGCGCACTGGCAGTTGCATGCAGAGCGGCCGTTGCAGTTTCGCTTGGCAGAGCGGGATTTCTGTTGCCTGAGCGACGATCAGCAGGGGCGCCTGGCCCAGCTGCGTGCGCGTTACGAGGCGGGGCTGCTGAGGCTGATTGCGCCGCAGGCGAAGTTGCAGGGGCAAGCCCTGGTGGCCACGGCGCATGTGGTGGCGACCTTGCTTAACCAGCTGCCGGGGATGTTGCAGGCGCTGCCCGAGACACAGGGGGTGGGGTTGATGGAGAGCCTGTTGGTGGGTGGGTTGGAGCGGACACTGGGTTAACCTGTCAGGGCCTCTTCGCGGGTGAACCCGCTCCCACAGGTTCTGCACCGCCTTCGAAACCGGTGCAATACCTGTGGG